>CAZYJB010000902.1:0-2452 GCA_964647675.1 uncultured Verrucomicrobiota bacterium
CGGGCCGTCGAACTCGGTGCGCATGAAGAAGCGGGCGGTGGCGCGATCCACGAACTCCTGGTTGCCGACCACGTTGGCGCCGTGCCGGAAGAGCACCCCGGTGATCCCGTGCACGAGCCCGGCGCGGTCCGCGCATTCGACCAGCAGGACCTGCGGGCGCGGGGGTCCTGTGGGGGATGGGGTAACGGGCGCGTTCATGCGTGGGCGGACCGGTTCTCATCCGGCTGTCCCAGGTGGGCGTAGAGCCGCGAGAGCCGGCGCGCGTGCTCGTCGTAGGCGGCCTCGAAGAGCGCCGTCGCGCGCTCGCGTCCCACCACCGCGCTGGCGGTGAGCACCTTGGGCGGGTGACCGGCCGCGGTGAGGCGCAGGGCGATCTCAGCCTTGAGGCAATTCACCAGCATGCACCCGCCGACGGTGGATCCCGGGGCGACCGGCGTGTCGAGGCCGTCCACGCGTACCATCGCATCGCCGACCGGGGCCCCGGTGTCGAGGGTGAGCGCGGCGAAGTCCTGGAGTTTGCGGCCATCGGCGCGCTGGCTGGTACTGGCTTCGGAGTGCTGGCGCGAGATGATGGCCACGACTTTCACGCCGCGCGCCGCGAGGCCTTCTGCCATTTCAACCGGCACCACGTTGCAGCCGCTGGAGGAGATGACCAGGGCCGAGTCCTCCGCCGTGATGTCGAAGTTGCGCAGGATGCGCGCCGCGAGGCCGGACACATTCTCGAGGAACATGGCCTGACGCTGTCCGTTCGCGCCGACGACAAGGTTGTGGAAGCTCAACGACAGTTCCACGATCGGATTGAAACCGGGAAAACTGCCGTACCTCGGCCACATCTCTTCGACGAGGATGCGGCTGTGGCCGGATCCGAAGAGATGCACCATGCGACCGGCGAGGATCGTGGTCGCGAAGAGGTCGGCCGCTTGCTGGATCCGCGGCAGTTGTCGGGACACCGTTTCGAGAATCGAGCGGCAGCCCTCGAGGTAGGAAGCACCTGGAAGCACGCGCGCGACGGTAGCGGCGGCTGGCCGGCCGGCGGAAGGGGAAAGCGGCGGATCAGGAGGTGAAGTCGGATTCCTGCCGAAGAGCATGGTAGGCCGCGCCCACGGCCCCCGCGCGATCGCCCAGTTCGGCGGGCACGATTTCGACGGGTGGTGCGCCCACCGGCCATTCCCATGCCGCCACCCAACGTCGCAGTGGTTCAAACAGCGTGGCGCCACACGACGCGATGCCGCCGCCCACCACGACGCGTTCCGGGTCGAGGATGTTGGTGAAGGAGGTGATCGCTGCCGCGAGCGCGCGCACCGAGGTGAGCCAGACCTCGGTCGCGGCGGCGTCGCCCGCCTCGTGGGCGTGGATCAACTCGAGCGTGGTCGCGAACCGCCCGCCCGTGCGGAACCGGATGTTGTGATTGCCGATGGCGTCCTCGAGGCTGCCCGGAATGCCGGTGATGCCGCGCGCGCCCTGCGGGTCCAACGAGACGTGACCGAGGTGGCCGGCCTTGCCGGAGCGTCCGCGGAGGAGCCTGCCGTCCACCATGGCCGCCCCCCCCACGCCGGTGCCGAGGGTCAGCATCAGGACGTTCGTCGCACCACGCGCGGCGCCACACCAGGCCTCACCGAGCAGGGCGGCCTGCGCGTCGTTGAGGACGGGCACTCGGTCACGGCCGAGTGCGAGCGCCCAGTCCAATCCCACCAACCCGGGGAAACGGCCGGGCATGAAGCCGATCCCGGTGCCATCGGACCGCGCGATTCCGGGAGCAGCCAGCCCGACGGCACCGGCGCGCCCGTTCAGTTCCGTCTCGAGCGCCGCGAGGGCCGTGCTGGCAGCGCTGACGAAGGCCATGTCCTGCTCCAGGTCGAAGGGCTGGAGCCGGCGCGCGAGTTCTCGTCCGTCGTGATCGAGGGCGATGGCTTTGACGCTGGTGCCGCCCAGATCCAGTCCGACCACGAAGTTGGTCATGCGTGTTGTCCTTCGCTGACGCACCAGCCGCCATCGACCGTGAGCACGTCGCCGGTGATGCCGGAGGCGTCATCGCCGAGGAGGAACAGGGCGGCGCGCGCGACCTGTTCCGCCGAGAGCAGGTCGCCCACCAGCGGTTGCTTGGTTTTCATCAGGTGCAGGATCGCGGGGTCCTGTTGCGCGCGCTGGCTCATGGGCGTGCGCACGAGTGCCGGAGCGATCACGTTCACGCGGATGCGCTCTGGTGCATAGTGGGCGGCCATGGCACGGCTGAAACCGATGATCGCGGCCTTGCTCGCCGCGTAGGCGTGCGTGGCGAAGCTCTTCGGCGATGGCGACCAGGCCAGCACACTCGCCATGTTGAGAACCGAGCCGCGCAGCCCCGCCTCCGACAGGGGCTGTTTCAGCATCTGCCGGACGACGGCGCCACTGAGCAGGAACAGCCCGCGCGCGTTGGTGTTCACGACGGCGTCCCACCCGGCCGGAGTGCACT
>CAZYJB010000903.1:0-2449 GCA_964647675.1 uncultured Verrucomicrobiota bacterium
TGGCGAAGGTGAGGTAGATGGACTGGATGAGGTTGATGCTGGCGGCGGTGGTTTTGCGGAAGTTCTCGCGCAGCGACTCCTTGATGCCGACCCAGCTGACGGCGGGGATGTCCTTGAGCGCGCGCAGGAACTCAGCGCGGCGTGCGGGATCGATATTGAAGCTGGCACCGGAGACGAGGTCGCCTTCCTGCAGGAGTCGGTTCAGCGCGCCGAGTTCCATGTGTGCGGCGATGCCGGTGAGGTCGTCCGCGAGCCCGACCACCGGAACGGAAAGCACCGGGCGTCGACCCTCCAGCACCTCGACGATCACCGACTCGCCTGAGCGCACGCCGAGGACCTCGGCGAGTTTGCGCGAGAGCACCACCCCGCGAGTGGGAACGGGGATTTCACGGAAGCCGGCCTCGATGAGGCGGCCGTGATTGCCGTCGGCGGGAACGCCGTTGATGCCGAGCTGGCGGCTGCGGTGCCCGAACCGCAGCCGGGCCGGGACAGTGCGGAACGGTTCCGCCGAGAGCACCCCCGGGAGGTGGCGCAGGTTATGGATCACGCCGACGTGCCCGGGTTCGAAGAGGCCGATGTTCATGTCCTGCCGTTGCACGACATCCCATTGGAACCCGAGGAGCTCGGAGACACTGTCGCGGAAGCAGTTGGGGACGATGAGCAGGGCGGTGGCGAGGGAGAGGCCGGCGACGGTGAAGCCGGCCTGGGCGGGGCGACGCTCGAGGTTGCGCAGCGCGATGCGAAAGGCGTGCGAGAAGAGATGCGCGACGCCGGTGCGCTCGATGAGGGCAGGTCGGAAATCCGCGGGCGGCTCGGGTCGCATGGCCTCGGCGGGCGGCAGGTTCGCTGCACGGCGCACCGCGGCGAACACACCGGCCACCGCGGCGAGGAATCCGACCCCGACGGCAATCACGACGGCCGATCGGTCGAGCAGGAAGCCCAGTTCGGGGAAGCGGAAGAAGAGGTGGTACATCCCGATGAGCTGGTGCCCGAGGAGGACGCCGCCCGCCGTGCCGCCCACCACGCCGCCCAGCACCATGGCCACGGCGAATTTCACGTAGTGCAGCGCGATGCGGCGATCGGCGAACCCGAAGGCCTTGAGGATGGCGATCTGTTCGCGTTGCAGGTTGAGCAGGCGCGAGAGCACCGAGTGCGTCATGAACGCCGCCACGCCGAGGAAGACCACCGGAAACCCGACCGAGAGGGTTTGCAGGACCCGAATCTCGTCCGAGACGCGGATGTGCGAGGGATGGTCGGCGCGCCCGTAGCAGCCGCGCCCGCCATACGGCGCGAGCAGACGGTCGATCTCCGCCATCGCCGCGCGCGGATTCGCGCCCGGCGCGAAGGTCACCGCGAGGTCGTTGAAGGCGCCGTCGAGATTGAACGCCGAGGCGACCTCGCGCCGTTCCATCCAGAAAATCCCATACGTGCGGTCGTCGGGCAGCGCCGCGCCGGGACGAGCGACGAAGATGTACTCGGGCGACAGCACGATGCCGGCGATGCGCAGCGTCGTGCGTTTGCCGTGGAGCAGCATCACGACCGTGTCCCCCGGGCCGAGCCGGTTGGCGTCCGCGAAGGCCTCACCCACCAGCACTTCTCCCGGTTGCCCCGGCGTCAGCCAGCGTCCGCGCCGCAGGAAGAGCTGGTTCAGTCCGGGCTGGCCGTCGGCCGGAACCGATCGCACGAGACCGCTGGCGGGTTCCTGGAGTCCCTCGATGTCGAGGGTGACCTGGGAGGCGACACCAGCCTGCACCGCGGCCACGCCGGGAACGTCGCGAATCTCTGAGGCGAGCGCGAGCGGTGCACGTTTGAGATGCGCGAAGACCTCCGCGAAACGGTGTGATTCGTAGTAGGCGCGGCGTGTGGATTCGAGGGACTGGATCAGGCTGCGCGACATGATGAGCATGGCGAGCCCGCAGGCCATCACCACGGCCACGGCGGCGGCCTGGCCTTTCATGCGGCCGAGGTCGCGCAGCAGCTTCCGATCGAGATTCGAGATCATGCGCGCCGGGCTCACCAGACCATCGACTCCGGGCGTGCGCGGATGGCATTGCGGTGCTCGCGCAGGACGCGGCCGTCGGAGAAGTGCAGCACGCGGTCGGCCATCTCCGCCATGGCGGCGTTGTGGGTGATGATCACGGTGAGCGTGCCGAGCTCACGGTTCACGCGTTCGATCGCCTCGAGCACCACGATGCCGGTGCGCACATCAAGCGCGCCGGTCGGTTCATCACACAGGAGGATCTCCGGGCGCTTGGCGATGGCGCGCGCGATGGCGACGCGCTGCTGTTCGCCGCCGGACAAGTGCGCGGGGAAATGGTCGAGGCGCGCGCCGAGATGGACCATCTCGAGGGCCTGTTCCGGCTCCATGGGATCCCGCGCGATCTCGGTGATGAGGGCGACGTTCTCGCGCGCGGTGAGGCTCGGGATGAGGTTGTAGAACTGGAAGATT
>CAZYJB010000904.1:0-2437 GCA_964647675.1 uncultured Verrucomicrobiota bacterium
AGGCTTCCTTCCGACGGCCCTCGGAGCAGGGCCGTCACTCCCTCGCCGCCTGGGGTGTCCCGCTTGTAGTCAGGCTTCGTGGCGCCCTGCCTCCGCCGCATGCTCCTGTGGCCAGCCCTCGACGGCAGGGCGTCTCGGAGGGTCCCGCCGGGAGTGCTCTGCTGGTGAGGACAGGCCTTGGAGGAGGTTGTGCCTGGGCACTTGTCTGGGGCGTGTGCTGCTGTGGACAGGCCTCGGCGACGTGGGGCGGGCGCATGCCCCTGTGGCCGGGCCTCGACGGCAGGGCGTCCCGGAGGGTCCCGCCGGGAGTGCTCTGCTGGTGAGGACCGGCCTTGGGGGGAGTGTTCTGCTGGTGAGGACAGGCCTTGGGGGAGGTTGTGCCCGGGCACTTGTCTGGGGCGTGTGCCGCTGTGGACAGGCCTCGGCGACGTGGGGCGGGGGGATTCTTACAGGGGGGGCGCGGTCGCGTCGCGTCAATGAGGCTCGCGTCGCAGGGGTGGTCAGCGGGAACGACAGGGAGCCTCATGCACGTCGTAGAATTACGACATCGGCACTTTGGACGGCGGTCGGCTTACGGCCGAGGTTCGCGCGTGAACCGATGGCGCGTCCTCGAACTCCACCACCCGCTTTGGGGGTCGATGGCTCGCGCCTGGGAGTCGGGCACCGTTCCCGTCAGGAAGGGCGCTCCGCAGTTCCAGAACCAGAAAACCTCAATCGACAGACAAGGAGTCATACGTATGCGGCAATCAGTGCGGAACAAAATGGCGTTGGTGATGGTCCTGGCCGGCTCGGTGAGCGCGGGTGCTCACGGCCTGCCGATCGGCCCGGGCTCATTCGACGCGAACAACGACGGAACCCTCACGCCCGCGGAGATCGAGGCGGGAAGCCTCGAGCGGGTGGCGGACCTCCAGGATCGCTTCCTCGGGAGGTACGACTCGGTCCCCACAGGAGCAACCGAAGGCGACGGAATCGTCACCTTCGAGGAAGCGAAGGCCGTATTCGCGACGGATTCGGCTGAATGGCTGGAGAGAATCCTCGAGCGGTTCGACTCCGATGGCGACGGGAGGATTCCTGTCGCGGTCAAGCCGGGGCGCGGGAATCGCGCGGGCAAGGTGTCCATCGCGGAGTTCGACGCCAATGACGATGGCACCGTGACGAAGGAGGAATTGTCCGCCGCCGCCGAGGCAAAGTCCGCGGAGCGTCTCGCGGCCTTCATCGAGAAGTACGACAGCGTTCTCGAGGGGAAAGAATCGGGCGATGGCACCATCACCGAGGCCGAGGCGGTCGCGGTCCATGCCGGAATCGTCGCCGAACAGGTCGAGAACTGGCTGGAAAAGGTCGACGCCAATGACGATGGCACCGTGACGACCGGAGAACTCGAGGCGGCCAGGAAGCCACGGGGTCGGGGTGATGGCACCCGCGGTGGTCCGGGCGGAAACCGCTAGTCACCGAGCAGTTTGGGGGCGTGGAATTGGGAGTTCAGGCGCACCCCGCCCGGAGATGCTGTCGCGCGGTGCGGCGGGTCTCCGGGCGTCTCTCATTGCCCTACGCTACGGCTCCGAGGTCTGGCGCATCCGTCGCGCACGATGGCAGGTGCCCACGGGTTGGGAACGCGATGTGGTCAGCGCCCGAGGAGGCCCTGGCGAAGCGCGTACTGGATCAGGCCCGCGAGGTTCCGCACACCCAACTTCCGCATCAGCCGATAGCGGAAGGTCTCGACTGAACGCGGGCTCAACTGCAGTCGCTCGGCGATGGTCCGGTTGGTTCCCCCAGCCAGCACGTGGCGCAGGAGGTCCTGTTCGCGACCGGTCAGGAACTTTGGGAAGGCGTCCGGGTCCGCGCGAAGTCGGGTCAACAGGCGGGAAATCGGCGCGGTGCGGTACGTGCCGCCAGCTGCGAGTTCGAGGAGCGCGTCGCGCAGGATCTCGATCGGTTGCGACGTTTCCACCAGTCCCTGCACCCCGATCTCCAGCAGGCGGTTGATGGTGACCGTATCGGAAAGCCGGACGAGCGCGAGGACGCGCGGCCCATCCAGGTGGGCGGGCAACCCGCGGAGGAGTTCCACCGGGTCACCATCGTGCAGTCCCGCGACGATCACCACGACGTCCGGCCGGACACGATCCAGGCGGTTGAACGCGGAGGCGACTTCCTGGACGCACTCCACCAGTTCGATCGGTGGCTGCAGGTGGGCCAAACTGTGAACAAGAAGATCCCGCCAAAGGCCTTCATCTGCCACCAGCGCCACGCGGCACCGGGCCCTCTTCGCTGACGACTCCAGGCGCGAGCCTCGACCGGCTCCAATGCTGGACGGATCGCAGGATTGCAGGGGTAGAAAGGCCGGGACTCCGGTGCGACCGGGTGAATCCCCGGCGGCGAGCACGAGCGATTCGATGGTTGAATTCACAGCTCGGCGAAACATCGCCGGCGGCACGGTCGC
>CAZYJB010000905.1:0-2428 GCA_964647675.1 uncultured Verrucomicrobiota bacterium
GAAGTTCGATTACTGATTGTTGCTCGTTCTGGAGACCGACGAGAACCTGGAAAAGGTGGTGCGCCATTTGTGGCGCGTTGGGATGACGAAGTTCGCCGGGTATCTCGTGGGTGGAATGAAAGCCTGGGACAACGCTGGATTTGAGTTGGATGACGTGCCGCAGATTACCGTCCACGATTTGAAGAAGGCCGGCAGCAAGGTGCAAATCCTTGATGTCCGAGCGCCGGATGAATGGAAGTGCGGGCACATACCGGGCGCTAAACACTTCTTCGTGCCGGACGTGCGCGACAATGTGGACAAGTTCGATAAGGCCAAACCTCTCGCGGTTTATTGCGACAGCGGCTACCGGGCGAGTCTCGCCGCCAGCATCCTCAAGCAGGAGGGATTTGCGAAAGTTTACAATGTGCCGGGGAGCTGGCAGGCCTGGAAGAAAGCAGGCTATCCCGTCGAAGGAGAAATCAGTCAATGAACCTGTTCCCGCGCTCACCTTTACTCATCGGTGTGATCACGGTCTTTCCGATGTGTCTGGCCAACGCTGCTGAGGCCGTTGATGCGCGCAGCTACCCCGGCCCGGCCTGGTCGCCTTACGTCGTTGGCGCGTGTATTGGCGTTCTGTCATGGCTGACGTTCTATTTTTCGGACAAACCGATTGGCGCGTCGTCGTTCTATGCGACCGTGGCCGGATTCATTGGGAAACTGTTTGCGAAACGGCGCATTGAATCGCTGGCTTACTTCAAACAAAACCCACCGCGCATTGGCTGGGAATTCGTCTTTGTCTTAATGGCGATTGTTGGAGGGAGCATCGCGGCGCTCACGGGAGGTGAATTCGTGAATGAATGGATTCCGCCGATGTGGGAAGCGCGTTTCGGTGACAGCATCGCCCTGCGCGCCTCCGTTGCATTCGGAGGCGGCGTCCTCATGGCATTCGGCGCACGAATGGCGGGAGGTTGCACCAGCGGACATGGCATCAGCGGGACCATGCAACTGAACGTCGCGTCGTGGATTGCGGTGATTTGTTTTTTTGTTGGCGGAATTGCCGTTGCATTTCCTCTCTTCAACCTCTGACAACGCCATGATCGATCCCGGCAAGGTAGTGAAGCAATCGACGGAGAAGCCGGAGCCGCCCTTCGCGGGTGGGTTCGAGCTGATTACCGGTGCGATATTCGGTTTGGGCTTCGGTTTCCTTCTTCAGAAGGGCGGTGTGGGAAAATTCAACATTCTTATCGGTCAACTTCTGCTCCAGGATTTCACCGTCGCGAAGATCATGCTCACCGCGATCGTCGTCGGCATGCTGGGAGTGTTTGGCCTGCACCATTTCGCTAAGGTGAACCTGCACATCAAGCCAACGAGAATCGGATCAAACGTGATCGGAGGATTATTTTTCGGCGCGGGTTTTGCACTTATCGGTTATTGCCCTGGCACCGCTGCTGCGGCACTTGGTCAAGGCAGTTGGGACGCACTATTTGGAATGGCGGGGCTGGTTGCAGGGTCGTGGATTTTCGCCGAATTCTCCGGCGCGCTCAAGAAAACGGTTCAGAAGTGGGGCGATATGGGGAAGGTTTTGGTGCCGGATTTGATGCACTCACCCCGCGGCATATTCGTTGTGATTGTGGCCATTCTCTTGACGGCGGGGTTGTTCGTTATGGAACGGAGTTTCCCACGATGACATTGCTCCGCATCGACCGCGGCCGCCCGGCGCTGTCGTCGTTTGTTGAGGTGATTCTCACTGCTCCAACGGTAATGCTCGCGTGCCCGGTTTGCGGCAGTCCGACGGGGCAGCAAGTGCGCAACGGAATTTCCGGCAATGATTCTGGGGAACATCCCTGGCGGTGGTTGCGGCAATCGCCGTCCTCCTGCTCCGCGTCGCAGCCTACCATTGCGGCCAGCCAAAGATCAGAAGGCGCTGAAGCATTCAACGCCTAGGCCGGAACGATGCAGTTGAAGAACGGAGATTGCCCTCACGCCAAGCCGCGAAGACGCGAAGGGAGACGGAGAAGCTGTGAACGCCGCTCCGCCCCTCAGCGAACCGTCGGGTGCGCGTTAGGTACTTCAGATCTGTTTCGCGCCCTTCGCGCTCTTCGCGTGCGAAGGCCGATAGAGGGGGCATGAGCTTTTCGACGGCTGCGCGATATCGTCCTGAGACGTGTATGGCCGAATAAGGGGGCGATGGACGTGGATCGAACCTCGGGAATCTCCGGGGTCTCCGCTGTGAATGGCTTTGACCGGTGCCAACCACGGAGGGCGCCGTGGGCGCAGAGCTTTCCCGAATGGAGGGCGCGCGTGCCTCGGGGTGGGTAGGGGGCGGCTGCGTCCGAATGGTGCGGAAACCCCAATGAAAAGTGGTGGTAGGAGAAGGATTCGAACCTTCGTAGGGCGTTAGCCCGGCAGATTTACAGTCTGCTCCGATTGACCGCTCCGGCATCCTACC
>CAZYJB010000906.1:0-2425 GCA_964647675.1 uncultured Verrucomicrobiota bacterium
TGGTGGACAGGCTGAAGGGCGTGTTGGTCGTGGCGCCGTGCACGAGGAGTGCAAGGTCGGGCCCGAGCATCGGCATGTTCAGGCGCGCGGGGTCGAGTTCGAGCGAGGCGGCGACGCGGTTGGTGCCGGAGCGCAGCACGGCGAGGCGGCCGGCCATGCTGGTGGCGCCGGCGGTGAGCGGCCGGATGCTGAGCAGTTCGCTTTGGTTGATCGGATTGCGGAAGACGACCGGATCCACCGCGCCGCCACCGCGCAGGAACGGCTCGCCGACGCGCGGCTCGGTGTTGAACTCGAGGTTCGCGTTGCGAACCGTGGTGACCCCCAGCGGGAATGCGCCCACCTGGAAGAGACCGGAGAGCGCGGGCAGTTCGGCGGGATTGAGCTTGGGCGAGACCGCGAGTTCCGCGTTGTCGATCGTGAGCAGGTCCGCGAAGCGGAAGCTGCCTTTCAGTGCGATGCCGCCGTCGCGGCGCGCGCGTTGAACAGGCGAGGTGGCGACGAGACTCGGCTGGAAGCGCGGCGAGTAGGCGAACAGCCCGGCGCTGGCGTTGGCGGTGGTGAGCAGGTTGGTCAGCGGCGCGGGAATGCGCAGATTGTTCACCTGGAGTTCCATCGAGACCTTGGGCAGCGCGTCCGCGACGCCGTTCTCGACCTGCTGCAGGACGCCTGCGATCGCGGCTGGTGACGGCGCCGGCTGCGAGGCCAGTGCGACGACCGTCGATTGGAGATTCGTGAAGAACACTCCGATCGGCAGCGGTGGCGATTGGCGCACCTCAAAGGCGAGGTTCGCGGATTCGAGGAACGACTGAATCCAGGAGTTCGTCGGCACCGATCCGGTGGCGCGCAGGAAGGCGGGCGCAGTTGCGGTCGCGGGCTGGAGAACCACCGAGGCGCGCGCGATGGGCACACCGATGAGCCGGCCTTCCAGCTCACCGCGCATGAAGGCGACCTGGAACGGGTAGGGATTCGCGAGGTTCGGCACCGAGAGATCGAAGCTGCCGATGGAGGAGAGCAGGTCCTGCGGCGTGAGCGGATCGCCGCCGCCGTCCGCGAAGAACGGCGGGTTGGGCGCGGGCACGTAGAACGCGAGCGTGCCGAGGTTGGTGGTCTGCAGCAGGTAGTTGCCGATCACATCGGCTGCCGCGCCCAGGCGGGCGAGCGGATCCTGCGTGGCGTCGAAGACGATGCCGAGTTCCGCGGGCGGAGCATCCACCAGCAGGCGCGGCATGGCGATGCGCCCGGCGCCGAGGAAGCCGCCGTGCGGGAAGTAGTCCTTCGCGAAGGTGAATCCGCGGCCCTGCAATGCAGCCCGCTGCGAGGAGCCTTCCGGGAACGCAAGGTGGAGGTCTGCGGCCGAGCCCTTCCACAGCGGATTCGCGAGGAGGTCGCTCTGCAGCGCGCCGAGCAGCAGTTCGAGGCGCGATGGGAGACCGCGATTCTCGGGCAGCACGAAGGCCGGCGCTCCCGGGCGCGCGGGATGCGCGGTGAGATTCGGGAAGATCGCGCGGCCTTCGCCATCGGCGAGTTTGAATCCGAAGGGATTCAACTGGTAGCCGATGGTGAGTGTGGCATTGGCCAGCATGTGATCGAAGCCGCCGCGCGCGAACGCGGAGAACGCCTCGGGCGAGCTGAGGCGACCATTCAGCGCGTCCACCGAGGCGGCGACGGGATCGGGGAAGCCGAGTCCGAAGCCCATGGTGGCGCTGTCGAGCGCGGGGAAGACCGGTTGGCAGACGAGGCCAAGCGTGGCGCCGCAGAGGCCGAGGTTGTTGATGATGTAGGTGGGCGAGAAGGCGAAGCTGGCGGCGAGGTTGGTGCGCGAGGCGGCGGCGCGCACTTCGACCACGCTGTCACCGAGCGGAATGCCGAAGATCTTGGGTTGCACCGCGCCGCACAGTGCGAAGGACGGCGCGAAGCTCTGCAGCGCGGTCTGGGCCGCACTGCGCCAGCAGTCGGCGAGACCGGGCACCGGCGGCGTCGAGAGCACGTGCGCGACGAAGGCGATCTTCTCCTCGTCGTTGAGCGCGCCGAGCGCCTGGTTCACCGGCTTGGACGCGTGCTGCGGCGCGACGCGCTGCAACGTGGCGCGGAGGGTCGTCTCCGCCATGCACCCGGTGAGTTGGGCGAATGCGCCGAGGAACCCGGTGACGCAGCCCGGGCACTCGAACTTCGAGCGCACCGCGCCGAACTCGATCGGGCCGAGCGCGAAGAAGGCGTCGCCGCAATAGGACGGGTTCGGATCGCCGCGCTGATCGGTGACATTGACGAACGACTTCATGCGGCCGACCGGGACGCCGAGCACGTTGAGCGACCCCACGAGCCCGGCGGAGCCGCTCGAGCTGAGCACCACGCCCACCGTGCCCGAGAGCGCGGTGGAGACCGCGGCGTGCGAGAAGGTGCCCGCCAGCTTCACCGTCGCGTCGGG
>CAZYJB010000907.1:0-2424 GCA_964647675.1 uncultured Verrucomicrobiota bacterium
CCGCGGATCGCGAGCTGCTCGACGGGGCTTTTGCGGGTCCCGAGGATCGCGTCGCGGAACGCGTGCAATCGGTGCTCGATGCCCGGTGCCTCTACGGCGTGCACATCAACCCGGAGATGCGGGTGAAGGTGAGCGCGGGACCGGCGGCGGCAGAACTGGATGAAGGCGGGTGGCGGGTGTTCCTCGTCAAGGTTCACAATGAGTCCGGCACCACCGCCGTGCTGAAGGCCGAGAGCCCGAATGCCAAACGTCTGCACGACTCGCCGGCCGCCGAGATCGGCAATCGTTGGCTGGACCTCGAGATGTTCGACCGCCCGCCGCTGGCCCCGAAGCTCGGCGGACTCGAGCTCGAGTATCGGATCATCCAGCTCTACAGCCGGGACGCCGGGAAGCGGGAGGCCAGGATGTCGTTCAACGTGGGGCAGGGCACCCAGGACCTTGGGTTCCGCAACGAGGTGGACCGATTGTTCGAGTGCCGTCCCGCGACGCCGGTGACGCTCGAGGTGCTCGACGACAAGGGTCAGCCGACCACCGCGGCGTTTCTCGTGCGGGACTCGCTCGGGCGCGTCTATCCGTCGCAGGCCAAGCGGCTGGCTCCGGATTTCTCGTTCCACCCGCAGGTCTATCGCAGCCATCAGGAGCAACTGAAACTGCCCGCCGGCACCTATGCCTTCGAAGTGTCGCGTGGTCCGGAGTCCATTCCCCAGCGTGAAAGCGTCTCCGTCACGCGCGAGCCGCGCAGCGTTCGCTTCGCCATCCCGCGCTGGATCGATCCCGCCGCGATGGGCTGGTGGTCGGGCGATCACCACATCCACGCCGCCGGCTGCGCGCACTACAACAACCCGACCGAGGGCGTGCACGCGCCGGACATGTTTCGGCATTGCGTGGGTGAGGACCTGAAGATCGGCGCCAACCTCACCTGGGGCCCGTGCTTCGACTACCAGAAGCAGTTCTTCACGGGCGTCAACGACCAGGTCTCCAAGTATCCCTACCTGCTGCGTTACGATGTCGAGGTGAGCGGCTTCGGCTCGCATCAGTCCGGACATCTCTGCCTGCTGCGGCTGAAGGAGCAGATGTATCCGGGGGGCAATTCCAAGAATCACTGGCCCACGCTTTGCCTCAACACCCTGCGCTGGGCCAAGAAGCAGGGCGCCCTGGCCGGTCCGGCCCATAGCGGCTGGGGCCTGCAGGTGGAGACCTCCGAGCTGCCGAACCTCGCCCCCGCACCGTTCGATGGCATTGGAGCGAACGAGTACATCGTCGATGTCACGCACCAGGTTCCGGGGCCGGACGGCCGGCTCGTCCCGGCGGTGGACTTCATCAGCACGGTGGACACGCCCTATGTCTGGGAACTGAACATCTGGTATCACACGCTGAACTGCGGGTACCGCACGCGCATCAGTGGCGAGACCGACTTCCCGTGCATCTATGGTGAGCGCGTCGGTCTCGGGCGCAGCTATGTGAAGCTCGACGGCGCCCTGGAATACGAGGCGTGGTGCGAGGGGATTCGCGCGGGACGCAACTACGTGGGCGACGGCCGCAGCCATCTGCTGGAGTTCGCGGTCAACGGCGCGCGCATGGGTGAGGGAGCCAGCGAGATCGCGCTCGACCAGGCTGGGACGGTGGAAGTCACGGCGCGGGTCGCGGCGCTGCTGGGGGAGACTCCCGACGAGACCATCCGCTCGCGCAAGTATTCGCAGCAACCCTACTGGCACATCGAACGCGCACGGATCGGGAACGCGCGCGAAGTGCCGGTCGAGGTGCTGGTGAACGGGAAGCCGGTCGCGCGCGAAGTGATCGCCGCGGACGGAACCCTGCGACCCTTCAAAGCGCGCGTGCCCATCGGGCGCAGCAGCTGGGTCGCCCTGCGCATCCTGCCCAGTTCGCACACGAACCCGATCTGGGTGAAGGTCGGCGGCCAGCCCGTGCGCGCCTCGAAGGCCTCGGCCAAGTGGTGTCTCGAGGGCGTGGACCGGTGCTGGTCGAACAAGGAGCGGTTCATCGCCAAAGGGGAGATGGACGATGCCCGAGCGGCCTACGACCACGCACGGGCCGCCTACCAAAAGATCCTGGCGGAAGCGCACGCGGACTGATGGGTGGGTCAACTCTCGTATTGCCTGACCGGCCCGGGCCGGGGCAGGGTCCGTCTCGATGAAATGCGCCGGACGAACGACGACCGGATAGCGTCCGTCGGAACCATCCGCGGACGCCGCAACGCCTCGCACCTGAGCTGATAGGTCCGAGGCGTTTTCGTTTCGCGGCACCGGATGGTTCCTGTCGATCCGGATCCCTCCCATTCCACCCAGCCTGACCTTGCACCCATGAGATACGTGCTCAAACAGAAGCTCTGGAGCTTCGGGGATGACTTCCTCATCCGCGACGCCTCCGGCGAGGTGGCCTTCCGCGTGGATGGCAAGGTCTGGA
>CAZYJB010000908.1:0-2423 GCA_964647675.1 uncultured Verrucomicrobiota bacterium
TGGCGGCCTTGCTCCTCGGCGCCTGGATCGGACGCGTGCTCGGCATCCAGAAGCAGTTGAGCCAGCTCGCGCGCTATGCGAGCGACCAGTTCTCCAAGGTGCGCAGCGCGAAGCGACCGGATTTCAGCGCCGGCCTTGTTGCCTGCTCGATTCTGTATTGCATGGGTCCCCTCGCCATCGTCGGGCCGCTTCAGGAAGGGCTGCGCGGGGATCCGCGCCTGCTGCTGCTCAAGGCGGCGATGGACGCGCTGGCCTCGGTGGCATTCGCGCGTGTGTTCGGCGCGGGCGCGGTGCTGGCTGCCCTGCCGCTGCTGGCCTTCCAGGGTTCCCTCACCCTGGCGGCCCAAGCGGCGCAACCGTGGGTCCATCCTGCCGCAGCGCTGTCCGGATTCAGTTGCACGGCGGGACTGCTGGTCGCGGTCACCTCGCTCGTGATCCTCGATGTGAAGAAGGTCCCACTGGGCGACTACCTGCCGGCCCTGGTGATCGCGCCGTGGCTGCGTCTGCTGCTGCCCTGACCGTGACCATGACTGGAGGTCCGAACGGCGCTGAACTTGACGGAACCGCGTCGCGCGTGCGTGGGTCGGGTCCGCGCCCTTCGATCCTCATCACGACACCCGAACATGCACTTCCCCGGCATCTCCCGATTGGCCCCGATCCTGCTCGGACTCCTGCTGGTCGGCGGTGCTGTGTGCGCCGCCGATCGGACCTTCGCCGAGCGACTCGGTTGGAAGGCCGACCAGGTGGTGGTCATCCTGCATATCGACGACGCGGGCATGCATCACGCGTCGAATCTCGGCGTGAAGGAAGGGTTGGAACAGGGCGTGGCGACCTCGTTCGCCATCATGATGCCGTGCCCCTGGGTGCCTGAGATTGTGCGGTACGCCCGCGAACGACCGGGCGTCGACGCCGGATTGCATCTCACACTGACCTCGGAGTGGGAGTCGTACCGGTGGGGTCCGCTGGCTGGCAAATCGGCGGTGCCCGGCTTGACCGATCCCGATGGCTGCCTTTGGCGCAGCGTGGCGCAGGTCGTGCCGCGGGCGAACGCCGACGAAGTGGAGCGCGAACTGCGTGCGCAGCTCGAACGGGCCGAGGGGATGGGGCTCCACATCACGCACCTCGATTCCCACATGGGCACGCTCTTCGCGCGTCCCGACTATTTCGATCGGTTCCTGAAACTGGGCGTGGAGAAACGCATTCCGATCCTTGCCGTGGGCGGACACATGACGCACGCGTTGCAGGAGAACGGCGACTCGGTGCGCCAGCTCCGGCCGCTGGTGCCGAAGATCTGGAACGCCGGGCTGCCGGTGATCGACGATTTGCACACCGGCACCTATGGCTGGCCGCCGGCCGAGAAAACCCAGCGGCTCGTCGAGCTGCTGAAGTCACTCAAACCGGGTGTGACGGAGATCCTCTTCCACGCCTCCGTGCCCACCGACGATTTCCCGTTGGTCACCGGGTCGAGCGCCTCGCGGCATGCGGACACCCGGGCGTTGGTCGCGCCGGAGGTGCGGCGCGTGATCGAGGAGCGAGGCATCCAGCGCACCACGTGGTCGGAGCTCATGGCGCGCCGGCAGCGGGCCGGGCCGATGGAGTAGGAGCCGTGGCTAGGCTCGGTCGTAATGCCCTCTCTCCGATGGAGGAGTTGCCTCGCGCGACGCTCCCCCCGTAGCGTCCCCGCGCAGCACGACCCGATCCGGATCTGCCGCGCAACGCATGGCGACATCTGACACCCCGGAGTTCCTCTCCGGCGTCATCGAGGGGTTCTACGGACAGCCGTGGTCCCAAGCCGAGCGCCTCGACTTGTTCGAGCGCCTGGCTGCCTGGGGACTCAACACCTACTTCTACTGCCCGAAAGACGACTGGAAAAACCGCTCCATCTGGCGCGAGCCCTATTCGCCCGCGGAACTGGAGACGCTCGGCGAAATGATCCGCGCCTGCGCGGCGCGCGGGCTCCACTTCGTCTATGGCATCAGTCCGGGCCTCGACATCCGGTATTCGAACGACGAGGACCGGCGCCATCTCGAACGGCGTTTCGAGCAGTTGATCGGGCTCGGGGGCGGACACTTCGCGCTCCTGTTCGACGATATCCCCGATCGCATGGACCCGGCGGATCTGGCGCGATTCGGCTCGCTGGCGGCGGCCCAGGCGGAGGTGGCGAATGGTCTGTTGGCCTGGGTGCGTGCTCGCCGGCCCGCCGCGCGATTCCTGTTCTGCCCCACCCCTTACTGCGGCCGCATGGCCGCGAATGCGCATGGGGGCGAGGGCTATCTCGATCTCCTGGGTGGCGGCCTGGATCCGGCCATCGACGTGCTGTGGACGGGGCCTGAAATCATCTCGCGGGAGATCACGGTGGAGCACCTCGAGACCGTGGCGCGGCCCCAGCGGCGGCGGACCAATATAATGGACAAAAACCATGC
>CAZYJB010000909.1:0-2423 GCA_964647675.1 uncultured Verrucomicrobiota bacterium
CCGTCGTACGCCACGCGAAAACGCACGAGGCGCATCTGTTCCCGCTCGGACTCCGAAAGCGCTCCGTCCCCGTCCGCATCGAACCGCGCGGTGAGTTCCTTGCGGCGCTCCGCCCAGTCCACCGGCTCCGACGGACCGAACGGGCCACCGCCCTGGAAGGGCACGCGACGCGGGCCTCCGCCGGGGGCGCCCGGAGGCCCTCCGGGGCCCGGAGGTGGGGGCGGCTGTGCGAACGCCGGCATCATCGTCACCGGATCGTCACCCAGAAGGCAGAGCACGATCGGAAGGACCAGGAACCGGGAAATCATGCGCGTCAGCTAGCATCCCTCGGAGGCGAGGCCAAGCGCCAAACCCGCGTCGCCGTCGGATCCACGACGTTCGCCTGGCGTTCACCCTCCGGCGCCATGGAGTGACCGAGCTGGCCACGGCCAACGTGAAGGATTTCGCAGGATTGGGGCTTCAACGCGTCTGGAATCCGTTGAGCCGTGAGTGACCCGCCCTGGCGTTGGATCCGCTTCCCCAGCGTTGACCCTGCGGGTGTTCCGGTTGAGAAAGGGGTCACTGGTATGTTCGCCCTTCGATTCCTGGCAGTGTCACTGGTCCTGGCGCCGGGGGCGCCCGATCTCCTCGCGTCCGACCCGACGCCGACCGCCGGCGACCCGCTGCTCCGGGCCTGGGCGCAATGGCGGGGTCCGCAGGCCAACGGCGTCGCACCGTTCGCCAATCCCCCGGTACGCTGGAGCGAAACGAACAATGTCCGCTGGCGCGTCGCCATCCCGGGCAAGGCCCACTCGTCGCCCGTGGTCTACGGCGAGCTCGTCTTCCTGACCACCGCCATCCCGGTGGGAGACGCTCAGAAGCCGGTGTACGACCAAGCGCCCGGCACACACGACAACGTCCCGGTGACGCATCGGCATCAATTCGTCGCCCTGGCGTTGGACCGCAAGGATGGCCGGATTGTTTGGCAGAAGGCCCTGCGCGAGGCGTTTCCGCACGAGGGCGGACATACCACCGGAAGCCTGGCCTCGAACTCCCCCACCACCGACGGCGAGCAGGTGTACGTGCACTTCGGAACTCAGGGCCTGCATGTGCTCGGCCTGGACGGCTCGCCGAAGTGGACCCGGGACCTGGGGCGCATGACCACGCTCCATGCCCACGGCGAGGGCAGTTCTCCGGTTGTGTTCCGGGATTCGGTCTTTGTGAACTGGGATCACGAGGGCGACTCCTTCCTGTATTGCTTCGACAAACGGACCGGCGCGGAACGCTGGAAAGTGGCGCGCAATGAAAAGACGTCGTGGTCCACACCCCTCGTGGTGGAGCACGACGGGAAGTTCCAGGTGGTGGTCAGCGCCACCAAGAAGGTTCGCGCCTACCATCCCGGTACCGGTGCTCTCCTTTGGGAATGCGCGGGACTTACCGACAACGTCGTGTCGTCGCCCGTGGCGGGGAACGGCGTGGTCATCGCCGGGAACAGCTACTACCGGCAGGCGATGTTCGCGGTGCGACTGGACGGCGCAGCCGGTGATGTCACCGACACCGATCGCGTTGCGTGGCGAGTGAACCGCCTGACCCCGTACGTGTCGTCGCCGCTGCTCTACGACGGCACGCTGTACTACCTTCGCCACCTCCAGAACATCCTCTCTCGTGTGGAACCCGTCTCCGGAAAGCCGGTCGGTGAGCCGCTGCGGCTGGAGGGGCTTCGCGATCTGATCTTCGCCTCGCCAGTGGGTGCGGCAGGCCGCATCTACGTCACCGGCCGCGACGGCGCCACCGTGGTCCTCCAACACGACCGCGAAAACCGCGTGCTCGCAGTGAACCGCCTCGACGACTCCTTCAGCGCGTCGGCGGCGCTCGTGGATCGGGAACTGTATTTGCGCGGCGAGAAGTATCTGTACTGCCTGGAGGATCAGGGACTCCTTTGAGAGAGGACAGCGGCCGGACCTGGACAGGGTCATCGTCGACGAACCTGGCCGCGAAACCGATGCGATGTGGCCGGATCACCGCGCGGCCGCCGACACCCACTCTGGAATCGTACCGTTCCCGGTACGGTCACCGCCGAGGACCCACGACAGATTGAAGCGGGCCATCGTCCCACCGCCACCGGCCTTCCCGCCGCCTTCGTAGAGCAGAAAAATCCAACCTCCGCTTGGTGTACCCGGTCGACCGGCGTCGAGCGACGAGTAGCCAAACGCTTCCGGTTCCACAAGGCGCTTCACCGGCCAGGTCCGTCCGCCATCGAAACTCGCCCAGACCGTACCGTGGTGCCGGCCGCCCGTGCTTTCGATATTGCTGAAAATCAGCACGTCACGCCCCGCGATCGGCAGACGCACCAATCCGCCCATGAGCCCATAGTCGCGGTCCTGATCCCCATCGGGCAGGGCCTCGCAGACCGCGACCTCTGTCCAGGTCTGCGCCCCGTCACG
>CAZYJB010000910.1:0-1836 GCA_964647675.1 uncultured Verrucomicrobiota bacterium
TGACGGGGCGGGCGAGGAGCAGCGCGGCACCGAGCGCAAGAGTCAGGCCGAACAGGGCGGTCACCGGGAGAACTCAAGCATCGTCGAACGATCGGCATTCTCGAGGCGCAAACCGTCATCCCCGACCATCAGCCGGGACGTGGTGGTCAGCGCCTGGATGAATTTCGACTCCAACGCCGCGGCCTCGGGCGAGCCCGCCATGCGCGTCATGCCCAGGGCGGCGTTGGGCCAGGTGACGCGTCCACTGCCATCCACCGCGATCTGCATGGCGCCGAAGAAGCGGTTCACCGGCCCCTTCCCCGCGATGCGCCCGCCGTCGCCGAGTTTCAGTGTCACGGGCGCGCCGGAAGGCAGGTCGACACTCTTGCCCGCCATCACGAGCCGCGTCAGGCGCAGGTCAAGATTGCGCACCGAGGCCAGGGTCTCCTGGTTGGCCGGGTTGTACTTGGCATCCTCCTTTTTCCGCGCGGTGACCGTGGGCTTCAGGTCGGTCTCCCCGGCCTCGGTCCCTTTGGACCCTGCGCAGCCCGCGAGGACCGCGGTCGCCACGATCAAAGCGAGGCCATGCCACCGCGAATCGGGGTTCATGGGCGGAGAGAGTAACCGCGCGCCGGACCTGTTCAACCCGCATCCGGGTACGACCCGAGAACCTTCACGAAGCTGCAATGCCGCGAGAGTTCGGCGAGCGCGCGGGCCAGCACGGGATCCTCGGCGTGTCCCTTCACATCCACGAAAAAGAAATAGGCCCACGCGCGCCGCTTGCTGGGACGCGACTCGATGCGGGTCATGTTGACGCGATGCTTGGAGAGCGGTTCCAGCGCGCGGTAGAGGGAGCCCACCTCGTCCGCCACGCTGAACATGACCGACGTGCGGTCGCGTCCGGTGGTGGGGCCGCACTGGCGTCCGAGCACGAGGAAGCGCGTGGCGTTGCTCGAGTTGTCCTGGATATCGGACTCGATGAGGTTGAGACGGTAGCGTTCGGCAGCCAGCGCGCTGGCGATGGCGCCGGCGGTGCGCGAGCGCGCCGCGAGTTCGGCGGCGCGGGTGGTGGACGACGCCTCGATCACCTCCGCCGCGGGCAGATGCACCTGCACCCACTGGCGGCACTGGGCGAGGGCCTGCGGATGCGAGTAGAGACGTTTGATCGCATCACGCCGCGTGGCCTTCGAGAGGAGGCAATGCTGGATGGGCAGGATGATCTGGGCGACGATCTTCAGCTCGGAGTCGACGAACATGTCCAGCGTGTGCGTGACCACGCCCTCGGTGGAGTTCTCGACGGGTACCACGCCGTAGTCGGCGCGCGCCTTGGCCACCTCGGTGAAGACGTCGGCGATGGTCTTCATCGCGACATACTCCAGGCTGGAACCGAAGCGCCGGATGGCGGCCTGGTGCGTGAAGGTCGCCTCGGGCCCGAAGTAGGCCACTTTCATCGGCTTCTCCAGCGCCAGCGCGCTGGACATGATCTCGCGGTAGATGTGATGCAGCGAACCTTCGGTGATCGGCCCCCCATTGAGTTTGCTGACGCGCTGCAACACGGCGCGCTCACGGTGCGGCGCATAGATCTCCTGCCCGGCCGCGCGCTTCAGGTCGCCGATCTTCAGCACATGGCGCGTGCGCTCGTTGAGAAGCGCAACGATCTGCTCGTCGCAATGGTCGATGGCCTGCCGCAGTTCCGCGAGGGTCATGGCGGCACAGTCTGTCCCGGCCCGTTCCCGCGGAACAAGGGGCTTTCCTGCCGATCCGCCCGGACAGGTGCTTGACTTCACCCAACCGCCGGCGGTGACTTCCCGTGATCCCATGCCAACGCAGTCCCAACGCCGCCGCGCCGTCGCGGCG
>CAZYJB010000910.1:1846-2423 GCA_964647675.1 uncultured Verrucomicrobiota bacterium
GTGGTGATCGCGATCATCGCCATCCTGGCCAGCATGCTCCTGCCCGCCCTCGCCAAGGCGAAGACCAAGGCGCAGGGCATCAAGTGCATCAACAACGGCAAGCAGCTCAGCTTGGCGTGGATCATGTACGCGGACGACAATGCCGACCGTCTGCCGCCCAACGTCGACGGCACCGCGCGCGGCGGCTGGGTGGGCGGCTGGATCCATACCACGGCCGGCCCGGTGAACCTCTCCGACTGCACCAACGTCAATCTCCTCAAACCGCCGCACGGCCTCCTCTACCCGTACAACCCGGCCGTCGAGATCTACAAATGCCCGGCGGACCAGTTCATGGTGCGGATCGGCGGACGCCGCTATCCGCGTACACGTTCCATTTCCATGAACGGGTTCATGAACGGGAACTCCTGGCACACGGTCGAGACGGAGAAGGGCTGGTGGACCTACCGCAAGCTCACCGAAGTCTCGAGGGCTTCGTCGCAGTTCGTGTTCATCGACGAGCGTGAAGACAGCATCGACGACGGCTACTTCCTGGTGTGGGTCAACCGCGTCGGGGTCTGGGGCAATCTGCCGGCCATCT
>CAZYJB010000911.1:0-2417 GCA_964647675.1 uncultured Verrucomicrobiota bacterium
TGATCTCGTCCGCCAGCACGAGGTTGGCGAACACCGGCCCACGCCGGGTGCTGAAGGCTCCGGTCTGCGGGTTGTAGACCTGGGTGCCCACGACGTCGGCCGGCAGCATGTCCGGGGTGAACTGCAGGCGCGAGAATCGCACACTGAGTGCGGCCGCGAGCGATTTGACCGAGAGCGTCTTCGCCAGTCCCGGGACGCCCTCGAGCAGGACGTGTCCGTTCGCCAGCAGTCCGATGACGAGGCGCTCGACCAGGTACCGTTGTCCGACGACCACCTTGTTGATCTCGGCAAAAAGGGGACGGACAAAGGCGGCTGCCTTCTGCACCTCCTCGTTGATGGCCGTGATGCCCGTATTCATGTGCGCGGAATAAAGGCGAGGTCCGCGGGTGCCCGCAAGCCCCAACCCTTTCGCCATGAATCTTGATCCGCCTCGCGCGACCCGTCGCCCACCCCCCGAAAGGGCCCCTTCACGGGAATCCCCTTGTGACCTTGGGTCACCCGGGCTAGTGAGTCGCCATCCTGCCGGGGGTTTCACGCTCAGAACCACGTGCCCGGCGGGATGCGGATCTGCCCGTCGCGGTCCGCTGGTCGGGGATCGTCGACGGCCGGCCCGGCGGAGTCCGGGAGGGATTCAACACCAACACCTGCCAACCATGCCTGCCCAAGGTCTCTCTCTGCACATCGGTCTCAACTTTGTCGATCCCGACCACTACGGTGGCTGGGATGGTGAACTCAACGCGTGCGAGTTCGACGCGCGCGACATGAAGGCGCTCGCGGAGTCGCGCGGGTTCAAAACCGCGCTCCTGCTGACGCGTGACGCCACCGCCCTGGCCGTCATCGAGGGCATCCGCTCCGCCGCCCGCGTGCTCAAGAAGGGCGACGTCTTTTTCCTCACCTACTCCGGACATGGCGGGCAGGTGCCCGACACCAACAACGACGAGACGGATCCGGGCCGCCAGGACGAGACCTGGGTCCTCTGGGACCGCCAGTTGATCGACGACGAACTCTGGGCCCTGTGGGGCAAGTTCAAATCCGGGGTCCGCATCGTGGTGCTGTCGGACAGTTGCCACAGCGGCACGGTTACGCGGGTCATGCCCGCATTCCCGACCTCCGGTCCGGCGCCCCGCATCCGGCTCATGCCGCCGTCGCGAGCCCGCATCGTGTACCAGGCGAATCGCGCGCTTTACGCCGCCGTGCAGAAGGGAGTGCCCGCGGGTGAGAAGGCAAGGGTGGGAGCGTCGGTCCTGCTCATCTCGGGCTGTCAGGACAACCAGTTTTCGCTCGATGGCCGGCGCAACGGCCTCTTCACGGAGAATCTCAAGAAGGTGTGGAAGAAGGGCGCGTTCAAGGGTGGCTACCGGAAGTTCCGCGACACCATCGCGCAGAAGATGCCCGCCCAGCAGACGCCGAACTATTCGCTGGTCGGCAAGGCCTCCGCCGTCTTCGAGGCCCAGACGCCGTTCAGCATCTGACATCCGCCCGGGGGCGGATGCAGCCATCGCATGAGTCGTGATCAACTGCAGCGATTGGCTCGCGGTGCGGTCATCGCGATCGTGGTCTGGACCGTGTTGGCCCTGCTTTTTGCAGGCCAGTTCTTCGCCTCCAGCGCCATGCTGGGGCGTCCCGTGACGTGGTCGCACGCGCTCGGGTACGCCCTGGCCGACTGGTACGTCTTCGCGCTGCTCGCACCGCCCGTGGCGTGGCTGGGCCGCGTGGTGCGCCTCGAATGGCCACTGCGGCCGCGCAATGTCGCGGTGCATGTCATGGCGTGCGCCGCCTTCATGCTCGCCTACCTGCTGCTGCGGACCCTGGTGGCCCTCTGGCAGGTGCGGTTCGACGGGCGGCCCATGGGGTTTCTCGACGCCTTCGAACCGCTGCTCATCAAGACTCTGCCGCACAGTCTGCTGGTCTACTGGGCGATCGTCTCGGTCCAGCACGTGGTCGCTTACCAGATGCGCGCGCGCGAACGCGAACGGCGGGCGGCCGAACTCGAACAGCGGCTGACGGCCGCACGGTTGCAAGCGCTGCAAATGCAGCTCAATCCGCATTTCCTCTTCAACACCCTCAACGCCATCTCCTCGCTCATGCACCAGGACGTCGAGGCTGCTGACCGCATGCTGGTGCGCCTGAGTGAACTGCTGCGCCGCGCGCTCGACACACGCGACCGCCAGGAGGTGCGGCTCAGCGAGGAACTGGCATTCCTCGATCGTTATCTCGAGATCGAACAGACGCGCTTCGGCGCGCGCCTGACGGTGAACCGATCCGTGGATGCCTCATTGTCCGACGCGCTGGTTCCCAATCTCCTCCTTCAGCCGCTGGTGGAGAATGCGATCAAGCACGGCATCGAACGCCAGCGGCGTCCGGGCGTGATCCAGCTCGAGGTGCGCCGCGACGGTGATCACATGGTGCTCAGCGTG
>CAZYJB010000912.1:0-1762 GCA_964647675.1 uncultured Verrucomicrobiota bacterium
GTCTCGTCGTTGACGACCTTGCCGGCCAGACCCTGGCCGCGGTTGATCTTCTGGAGGATCTCCTTGAGGTTGGACATCGCCTCGCGCGTCTCGTTGTAGAGCGCCTCGTCGCGCACCAGTTTGCCGAGGCTTCCCTGACCCGCGTTGACGTCGGTCACCAGCTTGCGCGCCTCGGCAATGGCCGCACTGCCATCGTCCACCATGGCCTGAATCTTGGTCGCGGTGGCGCTCATGTTGGTGACGGTCTGAACGGCTGAGGTGTAGAGCTGATCCTCCATCACCAGACGTCCGATCGTGCCCTGGCCCGCGGCAATCTGATGGGACACGATGTTCATGTTGCTCAGGATACCCGACAGGCGCGGGTTGTTGTCCTTGAGGAAGTCGGTAAGCGGACCGAGGAGATTCTGGAAGCTGTCGCCCGCGAAGAGGTTGGTGATTGAACTCACCCCGCCGACCGCGCTGTCCAGCTTGGCGAGCACCTGGGAGAGATCGGGTACCGCCTCGGTCTCGAGTTCGGTGCCTTCGGTCACCATGGGGGCGCCCGGTGTGCCGAAGGAGAGCGACACGTAATTCTGTCCCATCAGCCCGGCGAAGCGGAACGAGGCTCGGCAATCAGTGCGCACCCCGGCATCGGGCCGCAGGCGCAGGGTCAGCGCCACGCGATTGTCCTCGATGCCCACGCGGCGCACCTCGCCCACCTGCACGCCAGCCAGCTTGACCGGCGCGCCGACCTGCAGGTCGTTGATGGAGGTGAACCGTGCGCGCACGTTCACGCCCTTGCGGAAGACGTTGAATCCACCGGCCAGTTCCAGCAGCACGAGGCCGGCGATCAGTGCCAGCGCAAAGAACATTCCAAGGCGGGTTTCCAGCGAATTTCTCATGTGGCCTCCACGGACCGGCGGTTCTCGTCGAAATCGATCGTCAGAAAATCACGGACCAGCGGGTCGGTGCTGGCGCGCAGTTCGGTGGGCGTGCCGAGGAATCGCACCTGACCCTCGGACATGAACGCAATGCGGTTGGCCACGCCGAGCGCGAGGTCGCGATCGTGCGTCACGACGATGGACGTGACACCCAACCGATGGTTCAACGCGAGGATCTCGCGGCCGATGGTCACCGACCGCAGCGGATCCAGTTCGCTGGTGGGCTCATCGTACACGATCAACTGCGGCTCCATCACCAGCGCGCGCGCGATCGCCGCGCGCTTCTTCATGCCGCCCGAAAGCTCGGCGGGCATCTTGTCCTCGGCACCCTTCAGGCCGACGATCTCCAGCTTCTCGCGCACGATGCGCGCAATCTCCGCGGGCGGATGCCGCCGGTGCTCGGAAAGGTAAAGGCCGACGTTCTCGGCGACGCTGAGCGAATTCAGCAGCGCCGCGGACTGGAACACCATGGCCATGCGCACGCGGTCGCGAGCCCCTTCCTCCAGCACGGGCACACCGTCGACGCGCACCTCCCCCGCGTCAGGACGGTCGAGTCCGATGATCTGCCGCAACAGCACGGTCTTCCCGCTGCCGGAAGGCCCCATGAGCACGAACAATTCGCCGCGCTTCACCTGGAGGTCGATGCCGCGCAGCACCTCGACCCCGCGGAACGACTTCCGCACGCCGGTGACCTCGACGGTCACGCCATGGGAGTTTGGGGAGCCGGATGGCGCATTCATCGGTCGACGAGAAGCAGGATCCGCGTGAGGCAGTAGTCAAGGATCAGGATCATCACGATCGAATTGACCACCGCCTTGGTCACCGAACGCCCGATGCCGCGC
>CAZYJB010000912.1:1772-2417 GCA_964647675.1 uncultured Verrucomicrobiota bacterium
GCGCGGGCCGCCGATCGTCTGCAATCCCTGGTGACACGAGACGAGCCCCACCATGACGGCAAACACCACGCTCTTGATGAGGCCCTTCCCGACGTCGAAGCCCTTCACCGAGATTCGAAGGTTGGCGAAGTAATCCGCCGCCGTAATGCCGATATCGTGGTTGTAGACCGCGACGAGTGCGCCACCCGTCCAGCCCACCAGCATCGAAAACACCACCAGCAGCGGCAGCCCGATGGTAATGGCTATCAGCCGCGGCAGGACGAGGTAGATCACCGGGTCGATGTTCATCGTGCGCAGGGCGTCGATCTCCTGGTACACGCGCATCGAGCCGATCTCGGCGGCCATGGCGGACCCGATGCGCCCGGCGATGAGGATCGACATCATGACCGGCGCGAGTTCCTCCGCCATCGAGAGGCCCACCAGCCCGCCCAGCAATCCCGAGATGCCTCGCTCGGCGAGGCGGGGTCCGCTCTGCAGCGCGAGCACGCCACCGATGAACAGCGAGAGCAGGCAGGCCATGAACAACGAGGCGTTGCCGATCTCGAACAACTGCTCCGCGACCTTGCGCCGCTGGCGCATGGCGTGCGGGAGGGCGGCGACGGTGCGCCACCCCAGCAGGATCATCTCACCGATGCTCTGGAACAT
>CAZYJB010000913.1:0-2416 GCA_964647675.1 uncultured Verrucomicrobiota bacterium
GATGACCGGGCCGCTCAGGCGCGCCGCCCACGAATACCGGCGCTCCAGCGCGATCGCGAGGGTGGTCCCCGCAACCATGATGGCAAACAACCAGGCGCTGTCGGTGGGCGCGAACCAGGTCATGCCGAAACCAAATTCCTGCCGGCAACCAAGGCTTCCGCGCGCCGGCACCCCGCGCACCGTGCCGGATGGAAGGCGGGACGTTCAAGTCCCGCCACCGACAACCAGGGTCCCGTGCGCTGGAACAGGCCGTGTAACGAATGGCGACGTGCGGCAGACTCCCTTCGGATGCCCCCGGACTCGCAGGAGCGCGCCGAACGATTCACGCGCCATTGGACCTCCGCCCAACCGGCCGTGGCGGCGTACCTCGCCGCGCACCTCCCCGATTTCCGCGACGCTCAGGACCTGTTGCAGACCGTGGCTGTGGTCTGCCTTCGCAAGTTCGACGACTACGATGCGCAGCGCCCCTTTGTCGCCTGGGCGCTGGGGGTGGCGCGATTCGAGGCACTCCACCACCGCCGTGGCTGCGCCCGTTCGCGTCTCGTGCTGGGACTGGAACTCGACGATGCCCTCGCGGCGGCCTGCGAGGAGTTGTCCGCCGAGTTCGAGCGACGTACGAGCGCACTGCGCACCTGCCTCCAGGACCTCGACGCTCAGGCCGCACGTCTGATTCGGCTGCGCTACGAGGAGGCCCTTGGCCCGTCCGAAATCGCCGGCCGCACCGGCCTCACCGCCGGGGCAGTCCGCGTCGCCCTGCACCGTATCCGCGCCGCGATCCGGCGGTGCATCGACCACAAGCTCCGCACCACCACCCCATGACCCCCGCTCCCTGGCATCTTATCGACGCCCATCTCGAAAGGGAACTGACCGAAGCGGGCTCGGCGGAACTGACCCTCTGGCTGGCCAAGGATCCCTCCCATCTGCGCGTCTTCGCCTGTGCGGTCCACGATCACGCCGCGCTCGCAGAACACTTTCGCTTCCCGGCCGCCGAGGCAGGCATCGAGCCCCAGGCTACGAGGACGCCAGCGTCCACAGGGATCCGCCTTCCCGTCCTGCGCTGGGCCCTGATCGGCCTGGCCGCGCTGGCGACCGCGCTGCTGGCCCTCTGGCTGAACCCCGGCCCCGATGCCGCGGGCGGCTTGGAAAGCATCGAGGCGCAGGGGGTTGCCGAACTGGAGCGCGCCGGCGTCCGACGTGGTCTGGTGCCCGGGGAAACGCTGCTCGCTGGCGACATTCTCCGCACTTCAGGGCGGGGCGCGGCTGCCGTCGAATTCGTCCGCGCTCGAATCCAGGTCCGGCTCGGCGAGCACACTTCCATCGCCATTCCCGAATCCACGGACCCCCGGCACCTGCGACTCCTGAACGGCGCCCTGGGGATCGACGCGTCCCGACTCGCGGGCGGGTTGCCGTTGGTGCTCCGGACTGCCAATGGCCTCGCCCGCGTACCGCGTTCGAAGGTGGAAGCGTTCGCCAGCCCTGGTTCCACCCGGCTTCGCGTGACGCAGGGACGCATCGAGTTCACGACGGCCGGAACCCAGCCGTCATTCGAGCTCGAGGCCGGTGAGGCCGTCGTCCTCGGGCGCGGGGAACCGATGATACGGCCCGCGTCCCACCCGGCCGTTCCCGCCACTGAAGCGCCCGCATCGCCGTTCGGCGTGAATGAATCGGCCCCCGCCGGGCGCGGAGGCGTGTTGCGCGAAACCTGGCTCGGCGTCCCGGGACGGACGGTCGACGACCTCCGGCGGCACCCTGGGTTCCCCGGTCGGCCGGATCGACGCGACTTCCCCGCTGGCCTTGAATCCGCCGAGGGCAACAGTGAACAGGATCTGTACGGTTCACGCTGGCGGGGCTATTTGCACCCACCCGAGACTGGGCTCTACACCTTCTGGATCGCGGCCGACGACGCCGCCCAACTCCTGCTGGCAACCGACGAGCGACCGGACTCAGCCATCGTGGTCGCCGAAGCGCACGCCTACACAGACGTCCGCGCTTGGACGCAGTATCCCGAACAGGAATCGGTGGAGATCCGGCTCGAGCGCGGACAACGATACTACCTCGAGATCCTACATAAAGAGCACGCCGGCGGCGATCACCTGGCGGTGGCCTGGGGACGCGACTCCCGCGCGCCGGAGTTGGTCACCGGAGACAGCCTCTCGCCTTACCAACCCTGATCGCATGAATCGACGCGCCTTCACGCTGGTGGAACTGCTGGTGGTCATCGCGATCATCGCCGTGCTGGCGAGCCTGCTCCTGCCGGCCTTGTCCACCGCGGCCGCCAAGGGGCGCTCGGCGCATTGCCAGGGAAACCTGCGACAGCTCGGAATCGCGCTGCGGATGTATGGGGACGACGCCGGCGCCTTTCCGCCTTCAATGGTCCATTTTGGGGGACCGGACATCCGCTCCTGGTACCAACTCC
>CAZYJB010000914.1:0-649 GCA_964647675.1 uncultured Verrucomicrobiota bacterium
GTTGCGCGGCTTGTCGACGTCGCAGCCGCGCGCGACGGCGATGTGGTAAGCGAGCAATTGCAGCGGAATCACCGCCAGCAACGGCACCAGCGGCTCGAGCGTCGCGGGAATCTCGATGACGTCCTCGACCTTGCGCCCGACCTCGGTGTCGCCCTCCGTCACGATGGCAATGACCGGGCCCTTGCGCGCCTTGATCTCCGCCACATTCGCCAGTGTCTTCTCGTAGAGCCCGTCCTTGGGCACGATGAACACGGTCGGCGTGCGGTCGTCGATCATGGCGATCGGGCCATGCTTCATCTCGCCGGCGGGGTAGCCCTCGGCGTGGATGTAGGAAATCTCCTTCAACTTGAGCGCCCCTTCGAGCGCGACCGGGAAGTTGTACTGGCGTCCGAGGAAGAAGAAGTCCTCCGCCGCGGCATACTTCAAGGCGATGCGCTTGATCTCCTCGCTCTTCGCGAGGATGGACTCGACTTGCGCGGGTAGCGCCTCGAGCGCCTTGATGATCTGCGCGCCGCGCTGCGCGGACAGCATGCGCGTGCGTCCCATGAGGAGCGCGAGCAGGACGAGGACGGAAACCTGAGCAGTGAACGCCTTGGTGGACGCCACGCCGATCTCAGGTCCGGCATGCAGGTAAATGCCGCCATCCGCT
>CAZYJB010000914.1:659-2416 GCA_964647675.1 uncultured Verrucomicrobiota bacterium
ATGGTGCTGCCGACGACGTTGCACAGGGCGAGCACCTTGTGTCCGCGCCGGCGTGATTCGCGCAGTCCGGCCAGCGTGTCGGCCGTCTCTCCGGATTGCGTGATGGCAAGGACGAGCGTGTTCGTCTCGATCGGCGCGTTCCGGTAACGGAACTCACTGGCGTATTCGACCTCGGTCGGGACATGGGCGAAGTCCTCGAACAGGTACTCGCCGACCAGTCCGGCATGCCAGCTTGTCCCGCAGGCGACGATGACCACGCGATCGATGGCGCGGAGCTCGGCGAGGGTCAGGTTGAGCCCGCCGAAGCGCGCCGAGAGTTCCTCGCGGTCCACGCGTCCGCGCAGCGCGTTCTCGATGGTGCGGGGCTGCTCATGGATCTCCTTGAGCATGTAGTGCGCGTAATCGCCCTTCTCCGCCGCATCCGCACTGAACTCGATCTGCCGGATCTGCGCCTGGGCGGTGTCGCTGCCGAGATTGGCCAGCTTGAAATCGTCGGCCGTCACCGTGATGACGTCGTAGTCGTTGAGGTAGACCGCCTTCTGCGTGTGCGCGACGATGGCGCTGGCGTCACTCGCGATGAAATTCTCGTTGTCGCCCACGCCGAGGATCAGCGGTGATCCGCGCCGCGCGCCAACGATGACGCCCGGGGCCTCGGACGAGACCACGGCGATGCCGTAGGTACCGATCACCTCGCGCAGGGCGTTCATGACCGCGATGGTCAGCGCATGCGCCTCCCTGGTGGCACCGCGCGCCAGCACTTGTTCGTAGTGCACGCCGATCAGGTGCGCGAGCACCTCGGTGTCGGTCTCGGAAAGGAAGGCGTGGCCGGCGGCCGAAAGGCGGTCCCGGATCGACTGGTAATTCTCGATCACACCGTTGTGGACGACGGCGATGCGCCCGGAGCGGTCAAGGTGCGGATGGGAATTCTCATCCGACGGCGCGCCATGGGTGGCCCAGCGCGTGTGGGCGATGCCCAGCGTGCCGTCGATCGGGTTGGCCACGCATTCGCGCGCCAGACCGGCGTCGATGCGCCCGACCTTCTTGCGGATATCGAGGCCGGAGGGCGTCTGCACGCAGAGCCCCGAGCTGTCGTAACCGCGATATTCGAGGCGCCGCAGCCCCTCGAGGAGAATCGGCGGTGAGGAACGACGTCCAACGTAGCCAATGATGCCGCACATGGTGTTATTCTGGGTGACTTTGTTGAGCCCCGGCTTGCCCCCTCCCGGCGGGGGATGCTAGGAAGGGGCATCCGCAGGTGCAAGTGCCTGCCTGACTTATGTCTTCCACCGGAATTCCCCGCGACATCTCGGAACGCACGCTGTCGATCATCATGGGCGGCGGCCAGGGCACGCGCCTGTTCCCGCTCACGCGGGAGCGTGCCAAGCCCGCCGTGCCCCTGGCAGGCAAGTACCGGCTGGTGGACATACCCCTGTCCAACTGCATCAACTCGGGACTGAAGCGCATCTATCTCCTGACCCAGTTCAATTCGGCTTCCCTGCACCGGCACCTAAGCCAGTCGTACACTTTCGACCACTTTTCGGGTGGTTTCGTCGGCATCCTCGCCGCCGAACAGACCTTTTCGAGCACTTCCTGGTACCAGGGCACCGCCGACGCGGTGCGGAAGAACATCACGCACTTTCTCAATCACAGCTTCGACTACGCGCTGATCCTTAGCGGCGACCAGCTGTACCGCATGAACTTCCGGTCCATGCTGATGCAACATGAGGCCTCCCGCGCCGAACTGACCATTGCCACCA
>CAZYJB010000915.1:0-2414 GCA_964647675.1 uncultured Verrucomicrobiota bacterium
CTTCACGGTGAATCACTCGAGCCGCCTCGCCGCGTCCCTGAATCCCGGCTCACCCAGCGACCAGGTCATCGACGTGGGAACACCGCTCCACCTCGCACTTTCGCCACGCGCCACCCTGACCCGGGTCCAGTGGTTCCACGAGGACGTCCTGATCAGCGGTGGAAACGGCGTGACCCATGACTTTCCGGCCGTCACCGCCGCGCATTCCGGCGACTACTACGCGAAGGTCGAAAGCGCCCGAGGGACTCACTACTCGTCCGTCGGGCGCATCGAGGTGCTGGTTCCCCGCGCCCCTATCTTCTCCGGCCCTTCCTTCACGGTCGCGAAACTCGAGGGCGAAACCGCACAATTGTCGGCCGCGTTCACCGGTTCCCAGCCCATCTCCTTCCAATGGCTGCGCGAAGGCGTGCCCGTGCCCGGCGCAACCAACGCCACGCTGACGTTCATGTCGCTGCAGTTCTCCGACGCCGGCCGTTACGTGGCTCAGGCCTCGAACTCCGCGGGTTCCGCCACCAGCCCCCCCTTCACGGTGCAGGTCGAAGCCGCACCCCGGCTCGTGTTCAGTCCCAGCAGCGCCTCCGTTCCAGCCACACTGACGCTTTCGTACACGCCGGCAGATCGCTTCTTCTTCATCCGGTACACCCTCGACGGCAGCGATCCGGTCTCCGGCTCGCTTCGCTACACCACGCCTCTCGTCATTTCCTCGCCCACCACGGTCCGCGCCGCGCTTTTCTCGGGCAATGCGCGGGTGGGCGGTATCTCCGAGCAACGGTTCGACCCGCCTCAGGGATTGCCGTCCATCGTCGATCAACCCGCCGATCTCAACGTCGCCCGTGGCGACCAGGTGACCCTCAGGGTGGGGGTTCAGGGCCACGCACCATTCTCGTTCCAGTGGTACCTCGATGGACGTCTCGCGGGAACAACCTCGCAGCCCACCTTCCAGACCACCATCACGGCCAATGCCTCGTTCAGTTACTACGTGGTGGTGCTGAACTCGGTCGGCTCGACCGCGTCCCGGATGGCGCGCATGACCCTTGTGCCAAATCCCACCACGCCCCTGGTGCTGAGACCACTTCCCGCCTTCCTGCCCTATTTCCAGGGTGAATCGGTGGCCTTGACTCTCAACTACACTTACTCGTCCTCCACGATCCTCCCGCTGACCTTCGCGTGGTACAAGAACGGCATCGAGATCCCCAGCGCCCGCCAGGCGACGCTTCACCTCGAATCCCTGAAACTCGCCGACACGGGCCGCTATTCGGTGCTCGTCCGCTATCGCGGCGGTGAAATCTGGAGCAACGAATGCCATCTCCAGGTCGACTCCGGTGTAGGGGCCTCGCCGACCCTCGAGAGCCAACCTTCCGACCGGACCCACGCACAGGGACCTGGCATGAACGGCGTCTTCCTCGTGAGTGCCCGCGGCGGCCATCCCCTAACCTACACTTGGGTCCATGACGGCGTCCCATTGGAAGGCCACAACTCGGCCAGCCTCGACCTTCCGGACCTCCGGGCCAGTCGCGCGGGCCATTACTACGTTGTGGTCTCCAACCCGTACGGCTCGGTAAAGAGCCGTGTCGCGACGCTCGAACTCTCCTACACCTTCGAATCCGCCAACTGGGGCGTCGTCGCGGATCCATGGGACGGCACCTTTCCGGCGCGGGTCGCGCTCGCTTCAATCGTGCCGAACCGATTTCACGAAATCCGCTACACCCTGAATGGTCGCGCGCCCACCGAGCAATCCACCCCCTATCGCGATCCCATCCTGCTCAACCACCCAGCCCGTCTTCTGGCCGCGCTCTTCCGCGATGGGATCCAGATCAGTCCGGTGTCGATCATGGATTACGTCGGACCCTCGGCGGATCGCCCGGTCATCGTCCGGACCAGCGGCGACCGGGTCAGCCCGTTCAACCAGAATGTCGACATGGAGGTCCAGGTGGCAGGGTCGCCTCCATTTGAATTCGAATGGTTTCGGGACGGCGTCAAACTGGAGCCGCCGCCCGATTCCCGGTGGGACTCGACCTACTTGACCCGCATTCGATCGCAGGTTGGATCGACCGGCGTGCAATCCTATCACGTGATCGCCCGCAACGCCGTCGGCGCCGTCCAGAGCCGTCAGATTCAGATCCTCCGTTCGGATATGGCGAACGCCTTCGGTATTCCGCCCCGGATCATCGCCCAACCCCAGGCCATCGCCGCCGCCATCGGATCCAAGGCGACGCTGTCCATCGAGGCCATGGGCCGGGGACTCCATTACGAATGGCGAATCCCGGGACGCGGGATGATCACTACCACGGTGCCCTGGCTCACGCTCGATCCCTTGCAAGGTACCGAGAACGGAACCTTTCAAGTCACGGTTGTGAACTTCGCCGGCCGCACCAATAGCGAGTCGATCGAACTCCGGTTGTTCGATCTCGCCT
>CAZYJB010000916.1:0-2414 GCA_964647675.1 uncultured Verrucomicrobiota bacterium
CGGGTCGCAGCCACGCGCGCCGAGCTCCTGCGGCGCGCCCGCGACCCGAGCGCGCAGGCCGCCTACGACGAAGCGATCGCCTGCGCGACGAGCGCGCGCGAGCGAGCGTTCCTCGTGCGTCGGCGCGACGGTGTGAGCCGACCGCCGACGCTCACTGGTCGCAGTTGATCGAGTACGTGCCGCAGCAGGCGTTGCAGCCGCGCGGGTTGCAGTTGAAGTTGACCCAGACGCCGCCGCGGCTGACCTGGGTGACGGTGCCGCCACACGGCGAGGTGTTGTTCACGCAGCGCCACGTCTCGGCCGGGACGCCGGCGGGGGCGAAGACCTCGCGCAGGCGCGAAGTTTCCTCGAGCAACTCGGCCTCGCCCTCTTTCACGAACCCATCGAGGTCGATCCGGCCACGCTCGACCCGGTGGAGACGGTGCGGATCGTGGAGGATTACAAACCGCTCGACATCGAGGCCGCCACCATGCTGATCGCGCTGCTCAAAGGCATCCGCGCGCGGCATCCGGACTGGCGCGTGCTCGCGGACGGCGACGGCGGCGACGAGAATCTCAAGGACTATCCCATCGAAGAGAATCCGGAGCTGACCATCCGCTCGGTGGTGCACAACCGCATGTTGTATCAGGAGGGCTGGGGTGTGGGCCGCATCAAGCACTCGCTCACCTACAGCGGCGGCCTGAGCCGCAGCTATGCACGCACCTACGCGCCGGCCCGCAGCCTGGGCTTCGATGGCTTCAGCCCCTTCACCCGGCCGCACGTCGTCGAGGTGGCCGAAGGCATTCCCTACATCGATCTCACGCACTACGAGACCTCGCGCCTGTACTCGCTCAAAGGTGAAATCGTGCGCCGCGGCATGAAGCAGGTCGTGGGCATCGACTTCCCGGTCTTCCCCAAACGCCGCTTCCAGCATGGCGCCCTGCCCGTGGCGCAGTTGCGCGCGCGCGTGCCCGACCGCGAACAGTTCTTCCGGCGCAAGCTCACCGAGCTGTACCTCGAGTCGCCACGCTGACCTGGATCCCCGCCGCCGATGACCTCCTATCTCGAGCTCGTCCAACAGACCCTTGGCCTGCGCGACGCGGGTCGGAAGCTGCCGCTCGGCGGCCTGTCTCCCTGCCCGCGCGTGCCGGTGGCCCCCGACGCGCCGGTCGCCTTGATCTTTTCGCCGCACCCGGACGACGAGTGCATCATAGGCGGACTCGCGCTGCGCCTGCTGCGCCAGAACGGCTGGCGCGTCGTCAACGTCGCCGTGACCCAGGGCAGCCGTAAAGAGCGCCAGTCGGGGCGCCTCGAGGAACTCCGCAACGCCTGCGATTACCTGCAGTTCGACCTCGCCACCACCGCACCGGGCGGTCTCGAGAGGATCAACCCCAAAACGCGCGCCTCGGATGCCGCGCATTGGGCGCAGTGCCTGCCCCCGATCCAGCACGTGCTCACCGCGCACCGCCCGCGCGTCATTTTCTTCCCGCACGAACTCGACTGGAATTCCTCCCATATCGGCACGCATCTGCTCGTCACCGATGCTCTGAAGGCGCTGGGCCCGGCGTTCACGTGTCACACCCTGGAAACCGAGTTCTGGGGCCAGATGGCCACGCCCAATCTCATGGTGGAAAGCGCCGCGCCCGAGGTCGCCGACCTCATGGCGGCGTGCTCGTTCCATGTCGGCGAGGTGCAACGGAACCCCTATCACCTCAGCCAGACAGCCTGGATGCAGGACAACGTGCGGCGCGGCGGCGAATTGGTGGGCGGTCAGGGCGGCGCGGCGCCGGACTTCGCCTTCGCCACCCTCTACCGTCATCGACTCTGGAGGAACGGCGCATTCGTGGATCTGTATGCCGGAGGACGCAATCTGCCCGCGTCGGCGGATCCCGCCTCGTTGTTTGCGTGAGACCGGACGCGACCGGAGGGAGACGAGTTCCATGAGTTCGTCCGCCTCCCGTCAGCGCGCTCTGCCGTCCGTCGACACGCTGCTCACGCGCCTGCCCCGCATTTCCCTGCCGCGCCCTGTGGTGGTGGCGGAAGTGCGCGACGTGCTCGAACGCTGGCGTCGTGACGCGGAGAACCCCGTTCCTCCGCTCGACGCCCTGGTGCATGAAGTGGTCGCGCGACTCGGGGTGCTCGAACGCCGGCGCCTGCACAGGGTGATCAACGGCACGGGAGTCCTCGCCCACACCAATCTCGGCCGCGCACCCCTGGCTCCCGAGGCCGCGCACGCCCTTCAGGAGGTGGCTCAGGGCTACTGTAATCTGGAACTGGATCTGGAGACGGGGGAACGCGGCGCGCGCGGTGCCTATGTCGAGCGCGCGCTCGCCATCCTGTGCGGCGCACCCGCCGCCACGGTGGTCAACAACGGCGCGGCCGCGCTCGTGCTCGCTCTGCGCGCCCTCGTGCGCCCCGACCGCGCCGAGGTCATT
>CAZYJB010000917.1:0-2411 GCA_964647675.1 uncultured Verrucomicrobiota bacterium
GAGCACATCGTCCGCCGCCTGCCGCGCTGCAATGGTCGGCATGATCCTCTTCACCCCTCGTTGAACGGCTGTGCTTAGCCTTTGCTGCTAGCCTTTTCGTGCCTTTCCCGCGTTTTCACGCCCCTCGGCACTTCGCCGTTCGCGACAGTTGATATCCCCCGGTTTGACAGGTTCGGGCTTCGGCTTTCGCCGGATCGCTCGCTGTCAATCCCACCCCTTTGCCGGAGGTCTCCAGGGCAATTCGGCGCCCGTAGCGTGAGAACCGGCATCCACAGAACAATAACATAACACCATGAACACATGTGCACTGGCAGGCCGACTCGTTCGGAATGCCGTCCTCAAAGGAACAGACAAGAAAGTGATGCTCTTCACTGTAGCCACGCGCTGCGGTTTCGATGAGCACGAACAGAAAGAACGTGTGACCCAGGTTCCCTGCATCGTTTTCAGCCCCACCCCGGAGCTAGAAACGGCGCTGGTGGAACACGGAGAGGGCACCTACATCGAGCTGGAGGGTCGCGTCATTTCCTCCAGTTTCGAAACCAAAGGCGAGCGGCGGGTCAGCACGGAAGTGATGGCCTTCCCTCGCAGCATCGCGATCGTGAGCAACGGAAAGTCCTGAACCTTCATCTATCTCATTCTTACCCGCGAACAGGAGGGCTCCGGCCCTCCTATTTCATTTTGGCGATCAATCCAAAGGACTCCTCCATGAACGAACGACCGCGATTTGCCGGGTTCAATGCCTTGAAGCGCTCGGTGACGATCGCCCAGGTACTGACCCGATACGGACTGTTGCAACGTTTGCGGCAGACCGGCGACCAACTCACGGGCGCCTGCCCGCTGCATCAGGGGCACAACCCGAATCAGTTCCGGGTGAGCCTCGCGCAGGACTGCTGGTATTGCTTCGGCGACTGCCACGCCGGCGGCACGATCATCGATTTCGTGAGCCGCATGGAACGCGTCGGAATCCGGGAAGCCGGGCTGTTGATCCAGGATTGGTTCAGCGTCCGGTTGGATGGGTCCCCAGCGGATTGGCAGCGGGAGGTTGTGCGAACGGCCGACAGAGACCGCCGCGATCGAAGGGACCAGAATCCCGACAACCAGTCGGAGCTTCTGGACCTCGATCCAAGCCACCCGTACCTCACCGCGCGCGGACTCGATCCTGAAACCATCAGGGGATTCGGCCTCGGGTTCTGTGGACGCGGCTGGCTCGCAGGCTGGATCGGCATCCCGATCCAGGATGTCGATGGCGGCCTCGTGGCATACGCCGGTCGATGGCCGGGCATTCCGCCGGACGGCATGCCTCGATACCGGATGCCTCGGGGCTTCCGGAAATCGCTCGAACTATTCAACGCGCATCGCGCGGCGCAGGAACCGGCAGATCAGCCGTTGGTGGTGGTGGAAGGGTTCTTCGGCGTGATGCGGCTCTGGCAACTCGGGATTCGGCGCGTCGTTGGGCTGATGGGCAGTTCGATGTCTGCGGCCCAGGCTGCGCTGCTGGAACGCCTTGCTCCCCACCGTGGATACGTCTGGCTCCTGCTCGACGCGGATCCCACCGGGCGGAAGGCGAGCGAGGGGATCGAGCGACGGCTCAGGGACCGAGTGAAGGTTCGCGCACTGTCGATGCCGGAGGGTTGTCCGCAACCCGAAGAGCTGACCGCCGACCAATGCGCCTCGCTGGGTCTGCTTGGAGCGGAGCCGCGCGAACGAAGCGATGCCCCGGAGCAACACGCGTTGGCGCCTGCCGCGGCTATCGACTCGGGAAAGGACGGATATGGATCAACCTGATCCCTCCCCCCAAGGGCCTCCCCGGGAGCGTCGTTTCACCCAACCGCGCGAGTGGAAGCTGGTGTCGCTGCGGGAGTGCCCGGTGCCATATTCGTTGCACGCCTGCGAGACGCCGGCTCAAGCCGCGGAATACTGGCGGCTCCACGTGGCCAGTGCGCCAAACTACAACCCGGACTGCGAGTGCTTCGTGGTCCTGCTGCTGACCGTTCGGCGGCGGGTCAAGGGGCATCACCTCGTCAGCATCGGGACGTTGGATACGATCCTCGTGCATCCGCGCGAGGTCTTTCGCCTGGCGGTGATCGGCGCGGCCTCGGCCGTGCTGCTGATGCACAACCACCCCAGCGGCGACCCGGCTCCTTCGGACGCGGATATCCGTGTCACGCGGGATCTGATCCGGGCCGGGCAATTGTTAAAGATCGAGGTCGTGGACCACGTGATCGTTGGCCACGGCGAGTTTCGATCCCTTCGGGAGCTCGGCTACTTCTATTAGCCTGGCGGCGCTCGTTTTCGGCCGCTGGCTCCTTCCTCGGGCCCGTTCCGTCGCGCTCAGCGCCTCGGGGCGGGCCTTTCGCTTTTCAGCGGATCTCCAAGCCACCGTGGTTGCGCTGCTCGGCCTCCTTCCTGCG
>CAZYJB010000918.1:0-2410 GCA_964647675.1 uncultured Verrucomicrobiota bacterium
GCAGGGTCACGCTCTTGATGCGCTTCTCGTCGTCGTCCACGAGGTCTGTTACATCGACCTTCCAGCCACGGCGCTCCGCCCAACGCTGGTACATGCGCCAAAGCATGGTCGCCCAGTCGCAGGCCTCCGTGCCACCCGCGCCGGCGTTGATGCTGAGGATGGCCGGCTGATGATCGTGCGGTCCGGATAGCAGGACGCTCAACTCCGTGGCATCGAGGCTGCGCAGCACACGCCGCAGATCACGATCCAGCTCCGCCACGAGGCCGCCCTGTGTCCCCTCGGGCTCCGCTGCGGCCAGTTCCACCATCTCATGCAGTTCGCGCACCTCGCGCTCCGCCGCCATCACCGGGTCCACCCTCTTGCGGATGGCGTTCGACTCGTCGATGAGCTTCTGCGCCTGTTCCCGGTTGTCCCAGAAGGTGTCCCGCGTCATCAGCGCCTCGATCTCCGTCAGGCGCGCCGTCTGTTTGGGCAAGTCAAAGAAACCTCCGCAGGCTCGACACCTTGGTGTCGGCTTGCGCGAGGCTCTCTTTCAAAGGTTCGAGCATAGGTCGAAGGGCGCGCAGCCTATGTCAGCCCTCGCCCGATCTGCAATGGTGTCGTGACCTTCCGATCCGCCCTTTGCGCTCGGCGGTTCCGCGATTCTCTGGCGTCCTCGGCGGCGCATGTTTCGGCCCTGCATCGATCTCCGCGGCGGACGCGTGGTCCAGATCGTCGGCGGTTCCCTGACCGACTCCGGCTCCGGCACCGTCACCCGCTTCGAGTCGGACCAGCCGCCCGGTTTCTTCGCGCGGCGCTATCGTGAGGACGGCCTCACGGGCGGTCACGTGATCCTGCTCGGCCCCGGCAACGAGGCCGCAGCGCGCGACGCGCTCGCCGCCTACCCGGGAGGACTGCACGTCGGAGGCGGCGTCAATGTCGACAACGCCACCGGCTGGCTCGATGCCGGCGCCTCCCACGTCATCGTCACCTCCTGGGTGTTCCGGGACGGCCACCTCGACCGCCGTCGGCTCGCGGAACTGATCGCGCGCGTGGGCCGCCAGCGGCTGGTGCTCGACCTGAGCTGCCGCCGGCGCGATGGCGATTACTTCGTCGTCACCGACCGCTGGCAGAAATTCACCGACCTCCGCGTGAATGCGGACACCTTGCGCGACCTGGCCGCCGACTGCGCCGAATTCCTCGTGCACGCCGTCGATGTGGAGGGTCTGTGCCGCGGCGTCGATCTCGAGCTGGTGCGCCGGCTGACCGACGCCGCCACCCTGCCTGTGACCTATGCCGGCGGCGCGTCGTCCCTCGACGATCTGCGCACGGTCACGGAACTCAGCGGAAACCGTGTCGACCTGACCATCGGCTCGGCCCTCGACCTCTTCGGCGGCTCCGGCGTGCGCTACGCCGACTGCGTGTCCTTCAATCGCGCCCTCGCCCCGCGCCCTTAGCCCCTCACCTCTCGCTGCCGCTCCAGCCTGCGGCCTCGGAGGCCGCCTCCTCGGCCGCGCGGCGCAATCCTCGCGCCGAACGCCGGCGCACCACGTAGGAGTGCTCGCGGCGCTCCTGCCCGAGCGACGCCTGTTCCTTCCGAAGCTTCTCGAAGCTCGCAAACCGCTCCCGCGCCAACTGTCCGGCTTCGATCGCGGCCAGCACCGCGCATCGGGCCTCGCGAGTGTGCGAGCACTCACGGAAATGACATCCCAATGCCAGCGCCGCGATGTCCGGAAACGCCTCGCCAAGTCCGCCCTCCGCCAGCCACATGTGGAATTCGCGCATGCCCGGTGTGTCGATCACCAGCCCGCCCCCGGGCAGCAGGATCAACTCGCGCCAGGTGGTGGAATGCCGCCCCTTGCCGTCCTGTTCGCGCACTTCGAGCGTGGCCTGCACGTCGTCGCCGTAGAGCCGGTTGATGAGGCTCGATTTGCCCACGCCGGAGGTGCCCACAAAGACGCACGTTCGCCCCGGTGCCAGATGCTTCTTCAACTCCCCGATCCCGCGCCGGGTGCGCGCGCTCACCACCACCACCGGCGTTTCCCCCGCCGACTGCCGGGCCTCCGCCACCCGCGCCTCGAGATCCTCGCAAAGATCCGCCTTGTTCAACACCACCACTCCACGCGCGCCGCCCTCGTGCACCATGACGAGGACGCGCTCCAATCGCCGCGCGTTGAACGTCAAGTCCAGCGCCTGAACGACGAATGCCACGTCCATGTTGGTCGCCAGCACCTGCGGCGCGGTCTCGCGGCCCGGTACCTTGCGCGTCAAACTGGTGCGCCGCGGCAACACACCCTGCACCACCGCGCGCGAATCGGTCGGCTTCCGCTGCAGCGCCACCCAGTCCCCCACTTTGGGAAACGCCTCGCTGGCCCGTCCCAAATGCATCAGCCGGCCCGCCACCCGGCTCGGCATCTCGCCCGCCTCCGCC
>CAZYJB010000919.1:0-2403 GCA_964647675.1 uncultured Verrucomicrobiota bacterium
CGATCACGGGGATGATCACGATCACGGGCATGATCACGGGCACGGGCATGATCACGGGCACGGGCATGATCACGGGCACGGGCACCACCACCATGATCATGGCCACAGTCACGGCCCTTCCCATTCCCACGAAGCACACGATCATGGGCGCAGCTACGCCGACATCCGTGCCATGCTGGAGCGCAGCAGTCTCCCGGAGTGGGTGCGCTCTCGAGCCATCGCCGTGTTCCATCGCCTCGCCGTCGCGGAGGGAAAAATCCACGGCAAGGCACCGGACGCCGTGCATTTCCACGAGGTGGGCGCGGTCGATTCGATCGTCGACATCACCGGCGCCTGCCTGGCGCTCGATTTTCTCGGTCGTCCCCGGGTCCGCGCCGGTACTGTGGTCGAGGGCACCGGATTCGTGCGCTGTGCCCACGGGCGCATGCCGCTGCCCGCACCGGCCACGCTCGAGGTCTTCGCCGCGCGCGGGGTTGCCGTGACGCAATGCCCCGAACCGCACGAACTCATCACGCCCACCGGCGCCGCACTGCTCGCCGAGTTTGCCGAGTCTTTCGGACCCTTGCCGGCGGGGTTCGCGCCGCGCCGCATCGGGTACGGACTCGGCACGCGCGAGAACCACACACGCCCCAATCTCGTTCGCGCCGTGCTCGGCGAAGAGACGGAGGTTCCCCAGGTCGCCAGCGGCGGGCCGGACTGGGAGACAGACGAGATCGCAGTCCTCGAAACCAATCTCGACGATGTGCCCGGCGAGATTCTCGGACATGTCCTCGAGCGCGCCTTCGGCGCGGGGGCCCTCGACGTCTTCCACACGCCGGTGCAGATGAAGAAGCACCGCCCGGGAACGCTGCTCACCGTCCTTTGTGACGCTTCCAAGGCGGATGTCCTCACTGAGTTGCTGCTGCGCGAGACCAGCGCCTTCGGCGTAAGGCGCACGCTGGCCTGCCGGCGCAAACTCCGTCGCACGACCCGGCGCGTCGAGACGTCGTTCGGGGCCGTGGACGTCAAGGAAGGCTGGCTGAATGGCGCTCGTGTGCAGGTGGCCCCCGAGTTCGAATCCTGCCGGGCACTCGCCGAGTCCGCAGGGGTTCCCGTGAAGACTGTCTTCGAGGCCGCGCGCCAGGCGGCGGGATAGCCACCTCGGGAGGCGAAGCCAACTCACGGAAAGGCTTCTCCCCGGTCAGTTTCGACTCCTCTCCAACGCCACGGGTCGTCCCGCGAGGAACCCACAACCCGCACCACACCAGGCAGTTCACTCGCTTCGTCCGCTTCCCGACGAAATCGTGGACACCTCGGCGCCAACTTGGTTTGCTTCGCCCATCGCCCTTCGTCCTGAATTCCGCGCTCGCGGGATCCGTCGAACGGGCCTCCAACCAGGAATCTGTCATGACCCCATCCTCCGTCCCCCCAGTTCCTCTCTCGCGACGCGGTTTTCTCAAGAACTCCTCGGCTGCCGCCGGCGGTTTGGCGCTCGCCACCCTCGCCACCGAGCGCTTTGCCCTCGGCGCGTCGCCGGGTGACACGGTCAAGGTTGCCCTCATCGGCTGCGGCGGCCGTGGCTCCGGCGCCGCCAATCAGGCGCTCGGCACCAGCGGCAGCACCAAGCTCGTGGCCATGGCCGATGCCTTCAAGGAGCGGCTCGAGGGCTCGCTCGGCATGCTCAAGAACGCGCACAAGGACAAGGTCGAGGTGCCCGACGATTGCAAGTTCGTCGGTTTCGACGCCTATAAGCAGGCCATCGCGCTCGCCGATGTGGTCATCCTCGCGACCCCGCCCGGTTTCCGCCCGATCCACTTCGAGGAAGCCGTGCGCCAGGGCAAGCATGTCTTCATGGAGAAACCCGTCGCCGTCGACGCTCCCGGCGTGCGTCGGGTGGTCGCCGCGGCCGAGGAGGCCGTGAAGAAGAACCTCAAGGTCGGCGTCGGCCTGCAGCGCCATCACCAACCGGTCTACCTCGAAACGATCAAGCGCCTGCACGACGGTGCCATCGGCGACATCCTCGCCATGCGCGCCTACTGGAACGATGGCGGTGTCTGGGTCCGATCCCGCGCCGAGCTCGCGCAGAAGCTCGGACGCCCGCCCACCGAGATGGAGTACCAGATGTACAACTGGTATTACTTCGTCTGGCTTTGCGGCGATCACATCTGCGAACAGCACATCCACAATCTCGACGTCATCCAGTGGGTGAAGCAGGGCAAACCGTACGATCCCACCGGAAAAACCCCCATCGTGCACCCGGTTCGTGCCATCGGTATGGGCGGGCGCCAGGTCCGTACGGGCAAGGAAAACGGCGAAATCTTCGACCACCACGCCGTTCAGTTCGAATACCCCGATGGCTCGCGCCTCTTCAGCGAGTGCCGCCACATCCCGAGTGCTTGGGCCAGCGTGTCCGAACACGCCGTC
>CAZYJB010000920.1:0-2403 GCA_964647675.1 uncultured Verrucomicrobiota bacterium
GGACGCGCCCTCTCTTGAGATGGCGGCCGGCGCGGAACCGCGGGCCAGCGGCGGTGCGTGGCGCGTGGGCGGACTGCTCGAGGCATCCGGATTCCTGGCATCCAACGCGCAGCGTGTGGTGGACGAACTTCGTCGCGAACACGGTGAGGAACCACCAACGGCCATGGCGGAGGAACTTCGCCTCGCGCGCACGGCCCTGGGCCGCCTCTGGCGCACCCCGTCGAACCGCTCTTGGGAAGGCCGTCCGCACGTCCTCGTCGGCCCGGCCGGAACGGGCAAAACGACCTGCCTCTGCAAATGGCTCACCCAGGTGGTGCTGGGGGAGGGGCGTCCGGTGCGGGTCTGGCGGCTCGATGGCCAGACCGCCAACACCGGCGAATCCCTGTCCGTCTACTGCGAAATCCTCGGCGTGCCCCTGGAGCGGGTCTGGACCGCGGAATCGGCCGCGACCGGAGCGGATGAGATGCGCTGGATCGACCTGCCGGGCGTCGACTTTCGCAACGCGCAGGCGGTGGAGGCGTTGCGCGTGCAACTGGAGGCCATGGGATCGCCGGTGGTGCACCTCGTCGTGAACGGCGCCTACGACACCGCGCTTTTGTTGCGCCAGTTGCGGGCCTTCTCGCGTCTGCCGATCGAAGACGTGGTGGTGACCCATCTCGATGAGGAATCGCGCTGGGGCAAGATCTGGAACCTCGTGTTGGGAACGAATTTCTCCGTCCGCTTCCTCAGTGCCGGGCAAAACATTCCGGGCGAGTTCCTCCCGGCGACCGCCGAACAGGTGATGTCGCGGCAGTTTCCTGCGTAAGTTGCTCATTTCCAGTCTGGGAATGCAGCTAGCGAAGATGTGGCAAGGAAGGTGCTTAGTGGGGAGTGCGGTTGCTGCGTTATGAAGATCCTAATGCTGCTGGGTGGTGGGATGGGATTCGCGTTCGGGCTGGGTGTCAGCTTGATGTTCGAGCGCCCATGGACGGTTGGAATCTGGCACGGATGCCTCGCCGCCTACGCATTGGGAATGGGGTTCCGGTGGTGGGGAAGGGTTTGGGAAACGAGCCTCCGGACGGCCCTGGCAGAGAAACAGGCGGCAACCGCGCACGAGAGCAGTTCAGCCAATACGAGCAAGCGATGAGCGCGCAAACTTCAAATACTATCGAGGTCGCCCAGGCGCCGGCGGCCGAGATCAGCATCGACGTCGCCCAGTTGTGGAAATCCTACGGCCGCCTCGGTCAGGGCAGTTCCGCGGAGAGTCACCTGGTCGAGCGGCACCTGCCGCTGGTGCGCACGGTCGTCGGCCGTATTGCCATGTCCCTGCCACCCCACGTGGATGTCGAGGACCTGCATAGCGCCGGTCTGGTCGGCCTCCTCAACGCCATCCGCCGTTTCAACCCGAAGAGCGGCGCGTCGTTCGAAACTTACGCACGCCTGCGCATCCGTGGTGCCGTGCTCGACGAGCTGCGCCGCCTCGACTGGGTGCCGCGCTCGGTTCACGAGAAGGCACGCCGCGTGCAGGAGTTCATGCTCCAGCTCGAACAGGAAAAGGGCCGCGTCCCCTCCGAAGAGGAAATGGCACGCGCGATGAAGCTTTCCCTCGAGGACTACCGTGATCTTCTCACCGAAATCCGTCCCGCCACCTTCGTCTGCCTGGACTCCGTCCGCAGCATCGAGGGCGAGGAAGGCCCGCGTCACGGCGACCTGCTGGCCGACGAGACGGCCGACAGCCCCGACGATCGCACCGCGGTCCGCGAGCTGGCCTCGCTCATCGCCCAGCGCATCGAGGAACTGCCCGAGGTGCAGCGCAAGGTGCTCGCCCTCTATTATTTCGAAGACCTGCGCCTGCGCGAAATCGCCGAGGTGTTCGGAGTCACCGAATCCCGGATCTGCCAGATCCACGCGCAGGCGATTCTCTCCCTCAAGTCCTACCTGCGGCGGCACGATCCCGAGATCCTCGCGCTTCGCTGAAGCATCACGGCCATGATCATCCTTATCGGAGTCTTCATCGTCTTCGCGTCCGTGCTCGGAGGCTTCATGATGGCGGGCGGCCACATCGGCGCCCTGATCCACCCGTCCGAATTCGTGTCCATCGGCGGCGCCGCCCTGGGCGCCCTGGTGATCATGTCCCCCAAGCGCGTGATCATCGACATCGTCAAGCGCTCCATCGCCTGCCTCAAGGGCTCGCCCTACGGCAAGACCGAGTACGAGGAGCTCTTCAAGGCGCTCTACGAGCTCTTCATGCTCGGACGCCGCAACGGGATGATCGCCCTCGAGGAACACGTCATGAAACCCGAGGCGAGCAGCATCTTCTCCAAATACCCCAAGTTCCTCGCCAACCATCACGCCGTCGACTTCCTCTGCAGCGGCCTGCGTCCGATCGTCGATGGCAAGATCAAGCCGGATCAGCTCAAGCTG
>CAZYJB010000921.1:0-2394 GCA_964647675.1 uncultured Verrucomicrobiota bacterium
TCGCGCGCAGCGCTGCCAGGACGAGGGGGTTCGGCGGCGGCGTGGCGCCCGACGCAACGCCCTCGTGGGCCTGGCGAGCGGCTTCCGCCTGCGCGAGGAGTCCAGGTGCGCGATCGGACCACGTCCCGTCGTCCAGCGCCATGAGGCGTGCCCACAACCCGAACACGGGATCATCCGGCACTCCGCGCCGGGCCAGGAAGCGGCGCGTCCGCTGTACCAGCGTGGGCCGGAAGTCCTCGGGCGTGAGCGACAGCGCGAACTGGGTGGTCTCGGCGAGATCGGGCTGGGTGGTGGCTGCACGCAACAGGTAGTCGCCCAGCCGGGCGCGCATGATTTCGGAGAGGCGCCGATGCTCGGTGTCGATGAGGTCGTCGAGCTCGCGGCGGGCCTTGCCGAGCTTCTCCTCGAAGGCCGGGCCCTCGGGCACCGACGCCGGATCCTCGATCAGCGGCTGCACATAAGGCCGCTCCGTCGAGGCGAAGACGCCGTAGAGCCCGTAGTAGTCTGTGGCCGGGATGGCGTCGTATTTGTGGTCGTGGCACCGCGCGCAGGCCACGGTGAGCCCGAGGAACCCGCGCGTCACGGTATCGATCTGATCGTCGATCTGGTCGTGCGGATTGTTGTCGAACAAGCGGCCGAGCGTCAGGAATCCCATGCCGGCAAGGCGCCATGGCGGCACGGACGGCGTTTCCAGGTCCGCCGCGAGTTGGTCGGCCACGAACTCCTCGAACGGCAGGTCCTGGTTGAACGCACGGATGACATAGTCGCGGTACGTATAGGCGTACGGTCGCAGCGCGTCGCGGCCATAAAGCAGCACGAGGTCCTTGGTGTCGGCATAGCGCGCCACATCGAGCCAATGCCGTCCCCAGCGCTCGCCGTAGTGCGGTGACGCGAGGAGACGTTCCACCACCCTCGCCACCGCACCCGCGCTGGTGTCCGCCTCGAAAGCGCGGATCTCGTCGAAAGTCGGCGGCAGCCCAACGAGCGTGTAATGCAACCGGCGCAGCAGGCTGCGGCGGTCGGCCGGTGGCGCGTAGGTCAGGCCTTCCCGTTCGAGCCGTTGCAGCAGAAAGGCATCGACCGGGGTCTGCACCCGGTGGGCGTCGCGGACCGCGGGGGGTTCGGGCGCCCGGAGGGGCTGGTAGGCCCAGTGCGTGAGCGCTTTCTCCCACGTGGCCGGGGCGGCGGCGTGGGCTGACTGCCGGAGCGCCAGGACCCCGAGCGCAAGATGGACGGCCAGCGCCGCCCGCGCCGCGGACCGGACGAGGAACGCAGGCCGTTGGGAGGTGGGGACGGGCTTCACGAGGTCGGGTTGAGGCACCCTCGTTCGCAGGCCAACCACGCCGAGTCAACGAGAAGTTGCAGCGGGTCTCGTCACGATTTTCTGTTTGCCAGTCCGGATGGCGCCCCGCGAGGTTCGGAGACCATGAGCTGCCTTCCCTGGTCCCGGGCATCGCTGGCCGCCTTCGTCGTCGCGATGTCCGCCCACCTCGCCGCCCGCGCCGAGGCCCCTGTATCCACCGCGGCGTCCGAGATGGAGACGGCGGCGCGCGCGTTTCTGGTGACGCTGACGGACGACCAGCGCGCCCGTGCCACCTTCGAGTTCAAGGATGAGGAGCGCTACAACTGGCATCTCATTCCGCGCGAGCGCAAGGGACTGACCTGGAAGGAAATGGCCCCGCACCAGCGCCATCTGGCCACGGCTCTCCTCGCCTCCGGCCTGAGCCAGCGCGGTTTCGTCAAGGTGCACTCGATCATGAGTCTCGAGCACTTCCTGCTCGAACTGGAGCAGGGACGCGGCCCGAAGCGGGATCCCGAGAACTACTTCTGGTCCATCTTCGGCACGCCCGCGGCCAAGGGTTCCTGGGGCTGGCGTGTCGAAGGCCACCATCTCTCGGTCAACTTCACCCTCGTCGATGGCGAGGCGGTGTCTGCCACGCCGTCGATCCGCGGGTCCAACCCGGGTGAAGTGCGCGAAGGCCCGCGCAAGGGCCTGCGCGTGCTCGGTGCGGAGGAGGACCTGGGCCGCGAGTTGGTGAAGTCTCTGACCGAGTCACAGCGGAAGGCCGCTGTGTTCTCCGACAAAGCCCCACCGGAACTGCTCACTCTGCCCCTCCGCAAGGCCAGCGCGTTGGATCCCGCCGGTTTGCCGGCATCCAAGTTGTCCGCCCCGCAAAAGCGCCTGCTCCACCGGCTGATCGAGGAATACGTCCGTAGCGCACGTCCGGAAGTGGCCGAGGCCGAACTCGAACAGATCGAGAAGGCCGGCTTCGGCAAGGTTCACTTCGCCTGGGCGGGTTCGGACACCCCTGGCCAGGGGCATTACTACCGCGTCCAGGGGCCGACCTTCCTGATCGAGTACGACAACACGCAGAACAACGCGAACCACGTGCA
>CAZYJB010000922.1:0-2393 GCA_964647675.1 uncultured Verrucomicrobiota bacterium
GGTTCTCCTTGATCTGCCCGTGGCCGGTGTCGTGCCAGTAGCCGATGCACGGCTGCTGAAACTGGCGGAAGAAGAGCGGGAAGTCGGACTCGAAGGGGATCTCCTCGACCGCCTCGCGGTTCTCGATGCCGAGCTTGAGACCGCGCTGGGTGGCTTCCTCGGCCAGCGCATTGAGGAAGGCGTACGCGGCGTCGCAATGCGGTTCCTTGCGCGCCTCGCGTTTCTCGATCGCCTCCTCGAGCAGGCGCGCGTATTTGGGCGTCTCGCGTTTCCCCTCCTCGACCATCTCCACCAGGCGGTCGGTGTACTCCTTCATCTCGACCGCGCCCATGTGCAGCACCACCAGCTGCGCCTTGAGACGCGCCGCGGTGTCGAGCGTCTTGAGCGTGTGCTTCCACGCGTTGTCGCGCTCACGCCGGTCCAGCGCCGTGAACTTGAAGATGTTCGGCGCGGGATAGTGGATGCCCATCGGCAATGGGCAGAAATTGTGCAGGGACGAAATCTTGATCTCGCCGGCCTCAACGGCCTCGATGATGCCCGGGAGGAGACCGAGCCGGATGCCGTGGCTCAACTCCGCGAACTCGAAGCCCATCGAGCGGATTTCCTGGAGCATCTGTCTGCCGCAGGTGTGGCGGCCCGAGTTCCAGCAGCTCGAGAGCGAGTACATGGCGAAGGTGCGGAAGGCGACGCGAAGCGGGCGGGCGCGAAAAGCAACAGGCGGCCTGCGAGCACCGGGGTTACCGGAGATTCGACAGGCCGCCTGTCCGTAATCGGTTACAAGTCGGCGTAACGCGCGCTGAGCATCGCGTTAAAGCGCGCGACCTTCAGCTTGCGGCGACGGCGCTCGCTCGGCTTCTCGTAATGGCGATGGTTCCTCGCCTCTTTCAGGATGCCTTCGCGATCCACCTTCTTCTTCAGGCGCCGCAACGCCTTTTCGACGGGTTCACCCTTTTTCAGTTTGATCTCGGTCACGCAGAGTCACTTCCTTTCCCGACCTTGGTCCACCTTCGCCGGCTATTCATCCGCCCGCTCGCTGGTACCGCTCCGGTCAAAAAATAGGACGGGAGCCTAGGCGCTCGCAGCGGCCAGTGTCAATGAGCCGGCTTGAAGAGCTTCAATCAGTCGCCGGACCCCCTCCCGGATGCGCGCCGGATTTCCGTGGGAGTAGTTCAGCCTCAGTGTGTTGTGACCGGATCGGTCCAGGTGGAACTCGACCCCGGGTACGAAGGCCACCCCCGCCTCCAAAGCGCTCCGAAGCAGCAATCCGGCATCCAACCCGACGGGAAGTTGCGCCCAAAGGAACATCCCGCCGTCCGGCCGCGTCCAGCGCCACCCGGGAACCGCGGCCGCGGCGAGTGCGCCGATCATGGCATCGCACCGCTCGCGATAGGCGCGTCGAAGGCCGGGAAGCTGCCGGTCGATCGTGCCGGCCAGGACCAGTTCCAACGCCACCGCTTGCGTGAACGTGGCGGGGTGCAGGTCCATGGCCTGCCGCAACGAAACCAGGCGCTCGATCACCGGCACCGGCGCCACCACCCAACCCAGTCTCAATCCCGGCGCGAGCACCTTGGAGAAGGTCCCGATGCGCACCACGTTCCCGCCGTGTCCATCGGAGGCCGCCAGCCCGGCATCGAGCGTGAACAGGCTGGCCGGCGGATCACCCTCGAAGCCGAGGTCGCCATAGGGATCGTCCTCCACCACGAGGATCCCGGACCTCCGCGCCGCCGCCACCACTTCGCGACGTTCTGCGAGACTCCACGTCACGCCGGTCGGGTTCTGGAAGTTGGGCTGCGCGTAGAGGCAGGTCGGCTTGGGGGCGAATCGCCGCTGTGGCTCCGACGCTGCGTCATCCGAACCAAAGGCGACGGGTTGATAGGCCACGAAACCGGCGCCCTGCGCGCGCCAGGCCGAGAGCAGCGCGAGGTAGGTGGGATTCTCCACCGCGGCGACGGAGCCCTCTTCGAGGAAGCAACGTCCCACCAGGTCCAGAGCCTGCTGGGCGCCGTGGGTGATCATCACTTCGGCGGAGCTCACGCGAACGCCGCCGCGCAAGGATTCACGATCGGCAAGCCACTCGCGCAGTTCGGGAAGGCCTTCCGACTCGCCGTACTGAAGCGCGCGGACTGCGCCGGAGTGATCGGCCAGCACGCGGGCGCTGGCGTCGCGCACGGCGTCGATGGGGAACAGCTCCGGCGCGGGGAGGCCCCCGGCGAAGGAAATGAGATCGGGGCGGACGGCCACCTTGAGCAGTTCGCGCACCGCCGAGCGACGCGCCGACAATGCACCACGCGAGAATAGCGCATTCCAGTCCATGCGCGGCACCGTGCGGGACCTCAGCGAAGTGGACCATTACTTCGTGGTTCGTTCTGTGATGCCGCGGAGGCATGCTCCCT
>CAZYJB010000923.1:0-2389 GCA_964647675.1 uncultured Verrucomicrobiota bacterium
GTGTTCCGGTTTCCAGCGTGTCAGGGCATCGGCGAGCGCCTCGCCGACGGGGCGCATGGCGACGCCGGCGGCGAGCAGTTTGCGGGTGTCCATGACGCAGTTGGACCGCGGCGTCTTGGCGGCGGTGCGGTAGAACTCGTCGTCACTCTCCCAGAACAGGAACTCGCGCTTCGGCTGGAGATGTTTCCGGATGAGATCGACCACCTGGCGCGAGGTCACGTAACCGGGGTTGGTGACGTTGTAGACCCCGAAGGGAGCCTGCACCCGCCACAGGTCGAGGCAGGCGCGCACGAAGTCGGTGAGGTGGGAGACCGAGTTGGCGTTGTCGTAGACGCGCGGGTAGCGCTGCAGCTTGGTGAGGTAATTGCGCATGCCGTCCACCTCGTCGAAGGGGATGCGCAGGCGCCAGACGTAGCACTGTGGCGCGTGCTGGAGGACCTCTTCACCGAGCGCCTTGGAACCGCTGTAGAAGGAACAGGGCGGCGAACGGAAGCTGAAGTTGGGTGGGTCGGACTCGGTGAAGCCGCGCACGCGGTCCGGCTCGCGGTCGACGATCGGGCGCAGGTGCGGCTGGGTGAGGTCGCGCTCGATGCGCACCGAACCGTCGGGCTGCACGATCTTGGCCCCGGAATAGATGCAGCCGGAGCTGACGTGGCCCCAGGGGACGCCGGCGGTTTCGCAGGCCTGGGCGACCGTCTGCGCGAGGGAGACATTGCCGAGGATCGTCTCGGCGCGGTGCTCCTCACAGGCGTCGACGTTGGGCTTGCCGGTGTAGCCGGCGCAGTTGACGACGAAGGCGGGCCGCAGCTCGCGCAGCGCGGCCACGAGGCGCGTGAACTGCGTGTAGTCGGTCTGGTTGCGGGTGAGCGTGACGAGCTCCTGACCCCGCGCGGCGATCTCGCGCGCGAAAGTCTGGCCCACGTACCCGGATGCGCCGAGAAGAAGGATTCGCGGATTCATTCGATCTGCTGGCGGGCTAGCGTGCCTGAAGCCGGCGGTTCTCCGCGAGCACCTCTTCGAGATAGGCGCGGTACTCGCACTTGGGCAGCGTGCCGACCAGGGCGGCGAAGGAATCGAGGCTGATGAAGCCGCGGCGGAAGGCGGCCTCCTCCGGGCAGCCGATCTTGATGCCGGTCCGGCGTTCGATGGTCTGCACGTAGGCGCTCGCCTCATGGAGGCTGGTGCTGGTGCCGGCGTCGAGCCAGGCGAAGCCGCGGCTGAGCGTCTGCACGCGCAGCTTGCCGCGCCGCATGTACTCCACGTTGACGTCGGTGATCTCGTATTCGCCGCGCGCGCTGGGCTTGAGCGCCTTGGTGATGGCGATGACTTCGTTGTCGAAGAGGTAGAGGCCCGGAACGGCGTAGCTGCTCTTGGGCTGTTTGGGCTTTTCCTCGATGGAAATCGCGCGGCCCTCGGCATCGAATTCCACCACGCCATAGCGCTCCGGATCGTTCACGTGGTAACCAAAGATGGTCGCGCCCTCCTTGAACTCGGAGAACGAACGCGTGAACACGTCGCCACCGTAGAAGATGTTGTCGCCGAGAATCAGGGTCACCGGATCCTTTCCGACGAACGACTCCGCGATGAGGAACGCCTGGGCGATGCCCTCGGGCTTCGCCTGTTCGCGGTACTCGATGCGCAGTCCGAGGCGGGAACCGTCGCCCAGCAGCTGCCGGTAGCGCGGCAGGTCCTGCGGGGTGGAAATGAGGCAGAGCTCGCGCACGCCTCCTTCGAGCAGCGTGGTCAGCGGGTAGTAGACCATCGGCTTGTCGTACACCGGCTGCAGCTGTTTGCTGGCCACGAGGGTCAGCGGGTAGAGACGCGATCCGGCGCCGCCGGCGAGGATGATGCCTTTCATGTCAGGTCGTTCGGGTTTGCACGAAACGGAGCCGGCCACCTCCTCCGCACCGACGATCGGGCCGGCGATACGAGGGCTGGTCCTCCCGATTCACCGTCGGACAACCAACAGCAAGCCGTCCTCGCACATCGCATGGATGCGCGAGGCAGCGGATGGGCGGCCATTGTTTCCATCGGCTGATCGTCCTCCCCGGTGAAGCGGCAAGGCGCGGCCCGGCTGGCGTGGGTCGCGCTAAACCGTTGGAACCGTATGAATCAGGACGTGAAAGTCAACCGGGCGGGTCCTTCCCGGTTCCGCACGTCGCGAACAACCAGGGCACGGATGACCCACGAAGGACTCGAAGTGGAGGGAGGAAAGCCAGCCTCGGGAGGGTGAGGCCCTGTGTCGGTTGGTCTTGTTCCGAAGAACCGACACCGTTCGCGCTCACCCTCCCGAGGTCCAAGCAAGATCCGCTGAAATTTCCGGGAGACGTCTCGACCGACGAGGTCGTGCTCAAGCAACTCGCCTCGGGCGGCGGGCTCCTCACCGTCG
>CAZYJB010000924.1:0-2383 GCA_964647675.1 uncultured Verrucomicrobiota bacterium
ATCGTGACGGCGATCTCGGGGCAGGTTGCCAGGTCGAGTTCCTGCGCCAGCAGGTAGGGCTGCTCCTTGAAGGTAGCAGTGCCCTCTGGCAGGTCGGCCGTCCAGGTCACGGGCTTTTCCAGGCCCAGCTGGAGGACGTAGACCGTCGCCCCATTGGCGTGGGTCTCCGCCCGGGTGCCGAACCACTCCCGGAGCACTTTCAGCGTGTACCGCTTCGCACCGGTCAGCTGCGCATCGTAGGCGACGAGGATTTCGCCCCCGATGAACACCTGGAGGGGCTGCGTGGTGGTCGCCTCTTCGAGGGTCGTTTCCTCCAGGTCCCAGTCGTCGCCTGTGAAGGTGATGTCGAGCGTGGCGTCGGCGAGGGTTCCCGCATCGAGAGCGGCGTTCAGGGTCCCGTTCATAGCGAAGGACGAGCCGCCGGCGACTTGGACGAACGAGTCGGCCGTCCGCTCCCAGTACGCGTGGAATCCGTTCGTCAGCGGGTCGCCGCGGACGGGCAGGAAAATCAAAGACGGCTGGGCCTGGCGCAGGTAGCCGTAGGGCAGTTCGAGGGCGACGTTGGCGAGGAGCGGCTGGGCGGAGTACTCGCCCTCCGGTTCCACGTCATCGGGCGCGACCGCCGTCGGAATCGCGTTCAGCCAGCCCCGGTCCTCCTTCCACCGCATCGCCACCTCGGGCGAGTCGGGTTTGTCGACCGTCAACTCGGCGATGCGCACCTTCAGCGCCGAAATCCCCGCCGCGGTGTGCGTCAGCATGACGAGGTCGCCGACCTGAACGCCGGCCATGGACGTGCGCTTCACGCGGGCTGTCCCCGTCATCACGGGCAGAGCCGCTTGCCGCCCGAGGCTCGCCGCAATCCGCCACGCGACAGCCTGCTGCGTCACCCACGGGCGTTCCACACTGCGGGTCCGGGTGCTGCCCGTGAGGGCGAAATTCCCTCTGTCTCGGAACGAGACACCGTCAGCGGTCCAGGCCTTGTCCCGGTTCGTGAACTTCACGGTCAGGAGGTTGTAGGTGCTCTCCCACCCTCCAGCATCCACGTCGGGCGGGTCGGTGAAGTCGTCCTCGTCCCATGCCACGCTCGCCTCGCCGTCCCGCACGAGCCGCAGGCCAATCTTGCCGATGCCGGGGTCGATGACGGGGAACGCGTCGATGTTCTCGATCAGGGAGCCGAGGACCTGGTTGAACGAGGTCGGCGAAGTCAGGACTGGCGAGATGCCCATGCCTTCCGCTGCGAGCGTACCCGCGATGGCTTCGAGACCGGTCTGGTCGAGGTGTGACGCGGGCAGCCCGAGCCCGAATACCTTCGAGGTCCACAACTCCGCGAAGACCGCGACCGGGTTCGCGTCCTGGCCGATCAGGCACGGGCTCGCCAGCCACAGCACCTCCGGCGCCCGGCGCAGGACGAACTCCATGTTGGGCATCGAGGTCTTGTTGGCCCCCAGGAAGAGGTCCACGACCACGTAGCACTGCCGACGGTAGGCCGGGTGCGTGACTCCGCTGGCCGCGAGGCTGGCGTCGATGGGCTGCGTCACCATGCCCCAGTAGACCGTGATGGTGCCCCGGTCCGGGATGGTGATGGCCGTCGAGTCTGTGCCCTCTCGCTCGACAGGCCCGGTCCACACCACGTCATCGTCGAAGAGGATTTCCTCGAGGGCATCGACCGGGCCGTGGCAGACGATGGCTGCGGCGCGGGCGTAATAGTTGAAGCCCACCGTTTCCTTTTTCTTGATGGGCTTCGAGCGGACATCCCACGGCTCCGAAATCCAGGTCACGCCGAGCTTGGCGATGCCGGCGAAGTACGGCAGCGGGCGCCCCTGTTCGTTGGTGTTGGTGCGCTTGGCGTCAACACCCAGGGGCCCAGGAAAAGCCGGGCCAAACCTTGCAAGCCACCGCACTGGTGCACGAAGCGTGGCTGCGCCTATCCGCCGAGAATCAGCGGTGGCAAAATCGGGCCCAGCTTTTTCGGCCGCCGCCGAAGCCATGCGGCGCGCTCTGATCGAGCGTGCTCGCCAGCGCCAACGTGCCCGTCACGGGGGACGCCTGCAAAGAGTCTCCCTCGACGACCTGGATTTGGCGGAAAACACAGGCGAGGGTGGGTGAGGATTTCTCCGCTCGGCGAAGAAGTTAAGGCTCGGATTGACCTCGGTATTTTGCGAAATCGGGACCAACCACGCAACCGGCCCGATGCCCGAACCGAATCGCGAACAGCAGATTTTTGCCGAAGCCTGGGAGATCGCTACACCCGCCGAGCGGGCAGCACACCTCGCCTCAGCCTGCGCCGGCGATGAAGCGCTGCTCGCTCGCGTGGAAGCTCTGCTGCGGGCGAGCAATGCCCCAGCGACGTTCCTCCCGGGCGAACCGGCGACCCGATGCGAGG
>CAZYJB010000925.1:0-2382 GCA_964647675.1 uncultured Verrucomicrobiota bacterium
CATACAGACGCGCCAGGAAATCTTCCAGGTGCGTTCGATAAATGCGCCGGAACTCCTCCACGGCCATGACGCGTTCGAGGAACCGGTTCTGCCCCACCCACGGATGCCAGATGCTGGCTTGTTCCTGGTCGGCTATCGAGACGATCCAGCCCATGCCCCACGCGACGTCGAGATCCCACGGGATGAAGCCGAACTTGTTCGAACGAGGATCAAGATACAGATAGAAGTTTTGGCCGTTGACCAGAATGCCGTCGTAGCTCGGAAGCAATACGAGACCGGCGAGGAAGCGCGCAAACTCGTCCATGTCCAGATAGTCTGCCACCCGCGCGGCAAACTCTGCATCGGTCGCTGACGAAACGAGCCGCGCATAGTCAATCACGCGCCGCTGTTGCTCCGGTGTCGCCTTGGTTTTCAAGTCGTAAATCGGCGCGTAAGCAAGCCACTCATCGCCGAGGTATTCGAAGAGATTGTAGGTAACAGGCTTGAACACCGGCGTGGCTTCGGAGCCGAATCGATCGGCCGCGAACTCGTTGTCCACCGCCTCCTCCATGAGGAAGAGCCCCAGCGGTCTTTCCTCCCAGCGGGTGGTAACACTGGTGGACAGCCACGCATAGGCCGTGCGCGGTGCGGGAACGCCAGCGTCGCGAAAGAACTCATAGGCCAGGGCCGCGCTGAGGCAGGAGTAATCCCAGACCAGGCTGTTAAAGGTCAGTTCGTCCCGGGCGGCGAGCCTCTGACCAGGGACGAACTTGTTCAGGTCCGCCTTGTAGGCGCGGGTCGCCTCATAGAGGGAGCGCACGTTGCCTTTGGCCCGCACTGCGACGTTGGTGAAGGTAACGCCGCCCAACTCCAAGTCCGCATGCGTCCAGTCGAACTCAAAACCGAGCACACCCGCCGCCCCGCTGCGCAGCGCCCTGGGATTGCGTAGTTCCATCATGCCGTCCGGACGCACGGCATTGGGCATCGGGCCGATGCGCCTGAACTCGAGCGCCTTCCACTGCTCGGGCGTGAAGCGGAGATGGGCATGCCAGATGTTGGTCGTGCGGTAGAGCCCCTCGGCGTCGCGGAGAGTGCTGGCGTCGAGGCGCGGGGTCGCCACATCGGTCGGCCAGGGCCGCGCCATCTCCCCCAATTGCCACCACGCCCAAAAGCGCCCCCCCCAGAGAATGGCCTCCGAGCGCAGTCGGCTGTAGCCGGTCGATGAATCGATAGACAGAGCGAATGCCCCGAGGATTGCGATCGACACGTTGACCGTCGCCCAGCCGATCACCAAGCGCCGCCGCCAACGCAACCATGCCAGCGCGTTCCACGTTCGACGCGCCAACGCGCTCGACGGCCGTGGGCTCCGCCCCGCTTCCATCGCCCGCCGAAGGTCGGAGGACAGGCCATCCGGAACCGTGCCGGCGCACCCCTCGGTCGCGCATGCGGAAGCCAGCGCAGCGGGATCCACCGGCGCCCCGGGCTTTCCCAGCAACTTCGCCAGCTTCGTCATCCCGCGCCCGACGCGCCTCTCAACGCGCTGCTCACTCGTGGAGAGAACCTTCGACGCCGAAGCAAGATCGTGATTCAGGAATACGCACAGCAGCACTGCGTCCCGCTGCTTTGGGCGCAATCGCTCCAGTGCGCGATCCACCTGCGGCGCGAGGCGGACCCACAGCGTCGCGTCGGGCGGCAACCCCGCGCGCGGCTGGCGGGCGTTCCAGGGCCATAGGCTCCGGAACCGACCGACGCCCTTTTGCGTCAGCTTCCGGCAAGCGACGGCTGTGACGTGGAAGAGCCAGCCCGCGAGGACGGTCTTCCGATGCAATCTGCCCGCGCGCCGACCCAGAACGAGGAACACCGCCTGCGTGACCTCCGCGGCCTGGGCCGGATCACCCGCCCGCCGAAGCGCCGAGGAATGGACCAACCCCAGATAGCGCTCGATCAGCGTCTGCAAGCTCGCCGCATCAGCTCTGCATGCCCAGGATTCGAGACATTCTCGATCCGAGGCTCCTCGAACTGGGTTGCCGGCGGCCATCAGCGGATTAGGTGCGCGTGGGCTCAAACGTCAATCAATCGGACGCCCATGGCTCCCTGCTTGACATACATTGCACTGCAATGTATTTGAGCAACCCATGAAAATCGAGAAAGAATTGGTGGCCGCCTCCTCGGTGCCCCTGGTGCTCTCCATCCTTTCCGAAGGCGATAACTACGGCTACGCCATCATTCAACGCGTCAGGGAACTGTCGGGCGGACAGATCGAGTGGACGGACGGCATGCTGTACCCGGTTCTGCACTGGCTCGAAGCGCACGACCTTGTTCGCAGTCGCTGGACCACGTCCGAATCCGGCCGCAAACGAAAGTACTACTCTCTCCAACCCGATGGCCGACAAGCGCTGAGGC
>CAZYJB010000926.1:0-2380 GCA_964647675.1 uncultured Verrucomicrobiota bacterium
CACCGTTCGCAGGCTGGAGGGTGACCAGCGTTCGGCGTGTGCCGTGCCGGGTGGCATCCCGAATCCAGCGCGCGAGCGGATTCGACGAGGGTGAGTGGTGATGGATGGCCTGGCCCAGGGCGATGAGGGCAGGCAGGGCGTAACTGACCACCGGCATGCGCAGCGCGCCGAACCACGAGCGCGGGAATCCGGCCAGCTCGAACGGAAGCGGACGCACCCGCTTCCATCCGTCGGTTCCGAGTCTCCCCGAAAGCGCGAGCGTGAGAACGATCGGGACAGAGAAGGTGCGGTCCTTGCCGTACCGCCCCTCGATGGCGGGCACGAGTTGGTCCATCGATCCGGCGGCGGTCCGGATCCATGCCTCCGCGGCGGCCACGGTTTCACGATGCGCGACGTCGGCTTCGGCGGCGCCGAACGCGGCCCAGACCAGGGCGGTGGTCGAAAGGTTCGTGCGCGATTCCGGCGTATCGCCCCATCCGCCATCCGGATTGGCATGGCGCGCGAGCCATGCGAGGCCGCGGGCCACGTGCGTCCCATGATCCGTGCGCCCGAGGCGCCGATCGATCTCGCCCAGCGCGATCGTGGCGACGGCCGTGGAGAGTGCACTGGAGGAGAGCCGGCCGGTCCAGTGGGGCGCGGAATCCAGTTCCGACACCAGGGCCCGGCTGAGACGATCCAGTTGTCGCCGGCCGCGCGCGTGGAGTTCCGGCGTCACAGGCTGAGATGCCCCAGCGCGAGCAGGCCGTAGAACGTGTACTCGGCGTCGAGGTGGTCGTCGGCCCAGTGACCGTGAAAACCGCCGTCGGCACTCCAGAGCGAGTCGAGGAAATCGAGGCAGCGCTCGTGAATCGACGACGGGATCCGCCGATCGAGGGCGGCCAGCGCGTGCAGGGCGGTGGCGGTGGAGAGCAGGTCGGGCAACGGGGCGCCCGGCACGGCGCAGAAGCCGCCCTGCGCATGCGCCTGGTCGAGCAGCCAGTCGCCCACGCGCGGGGACACGGGGAAGCCGAGGTGCCGGATCAGGGTGACGGCGCCGGCGGTGGCGTTCAGCGCGCCGAACTTCGCCCCGGGGATGTTGCTCCACACGCCGTCGGGGGTTTCGAGCTGCCGCAAGCTCGATACCAGTGAGAGCACATTCGGCGGCGTGCGGCCGAGATCCTGATACGCTCCCAAGGCCACAAAGGCACCGTAGGCGGTGCCGTGAACCAGGCGCGGATCACCTTCGTAGCCGCCGTCCGGCTTGCGGAAGTGCTCGATTCGCGCGAGGAGTGCGTCGACCTCCGCCGGGTCCGGCGCCGGAGGGGCGATCGCCGCCCAGCACCGCGCGAGCGCGCCGAGGTGCACGAAGTCGAGTCCCTCGCCGTGGCTGTGCGAGGCGAGAAAGCGCTGCGTCGCCTCCCGGGGTACCAGGCCGTCGAGCGCCTGCAATCCCGCGAGCGCGAAGATGGTGTAGTAGAGATCCGGTCGACCGGCGCGGTCCCGCGCGCCGCCCGCCTCGGTCCACTGCGAGGCGAAGAACGTGCGCACGAGTTCGGTGGAGTCCCCGAGCAGCCGCGGTGCGAGGCGCGCGACCTGGAGCAATTGAAGACGAAGACTCACGCGGAGCGAGGGAGCGGGGCCGACGGGGCGGCGTGAAGGAAACCCTTTATCCGGGACGCACGGATGGGGAACTCAGGGCAGGAGGATTTTCCCGACTCGCCGGAAGGAGCCGGCGAGCCACCCTTTCCTGCACCGGCGCATCGTCAGGAGGCGACGGTTGCGGGCTCTGCCGCGGTGCGAACCGGGACTGCGGCTGCCGGCGCGGCGTGGTGCTCGTGCTGGTGTTCCTTGCACCAGCCCTTGATCTCCACGTCGTTGAAGATCTTGCCGAGCGTGCGGCGCAGCAGTCCCTTGAGACTGGCGTGCTCGAGGGGTGTCAGGGAACGGATCGCCTCCTCCTTGTAACTCTCGAGCAGATGCCGGCCCCGCTCGTCGGACTTGGTGGCGCGCACGATCTCGAGGATCTGGGCCGGTGTGTGACCGGCCTGCCGTTGCCACTGGGCGTCCATGAGCGTGCGCGCGTCTCCGGAGGCGCGTTCGCGCGCGATGGCCAGCACGAGGCTGGGGCGGAAGCCGTCGATGTCGGTGCCGTCGGCGTTCTCGAGGTCGTCGAGGTCATCCCGGACCTGGTAGGCGATGCCGAGCGAGCGCGAGAACTGTCCGAGCACGTCGGACACCTCCTCGTGGCGGTCGGCGCAGAGCGCGCCGAGACGCAAGGCAACCTCGAAGGCGGGCGCGGTCTTGCTGCGGAATATTTCGACCACCTGCGCGGGCGAGAGCGGTTTCGGGTCGTGCGACCACGCCAGTTCCGCGCCCTGGCCGCGGCAGAGCTCGCGCTGGC
>CAZYJB010000927.1:0-2379 GCA_964647675.1 uncultured Verrucomicrobiota bacterium
ACGGTAAAGAGCGCGCCCACGGCCGTGACGTTCTGGCCGAGCGGGATGTTGACCGTCATGGCATCACCGGGATCAGTGGTGCTCAGTCCGGGAACATTAACGCCGAACACCGGGTCGCCGTTGACATAGAATGTCTTCCCGTCCGGAACGGAGACTGAGTACGAGAACCCCGACCCGGAAAAATTGATCGTGTCCACCAGAGTCCCGCCGTGCGCGAGACCGGAGTAATCCTCAGTGTACGAGCCCGCCTGGAGCGCTGACGCAAAAGACGATGAGTCCGTATAGACCACCGCGGCATGGACTGAGGTAGCGAAGAGGGCGAGACCAGCCAGGCAACCGAAGCGTTTGGGTGAGGGACGATAGCGATAAGACTTCATACGGCGGTGACGCGGATGCGATTGTGTTGGTCTGGGCGGCCGGGCAGGGCGGTCCGGAAACGACGGGTTTCTCCTACAAGTGCCCCCCTCGTGGCAACTCCAAACCGGGGCGGGACGGTGCGGCTTTGGGCGTAGCTCAGGCTGCAACCACCCTCGACCAGAGCAGTTTCAGGTAGCGGCTTTCGGGACAGGTGGAGAGCACCGGATGATCGGCGCCCGCGCCGGTCTGCTCGAGGATCTGCAACCGCCGCCCGTGCCGGTGCGCCGCCCGGATGACCAGGTGCTCGAAGTCCGGAGCCGCCAGCATGCCCGAGCACGAGCAGGAAACCAGCAGGCCGTTGTCGCGCAGGAGCGAGATGGCCAGCGTGTTCAGGTCCTCATACTTCTTCATCCCACCCTCGGTGTCGTCGCGGTCGAACACCAGTTTCGGCGGGTCGACCACGACGACGTCCCAGCGTTCGGCGTTGCGCTGCATCTGGCGCGCCCAGGTGAACGCATCGCAATGCACCCAGTTCACCCGCGCCTGGTTCAGGTTGGCATTGCGCTGCGCCTGCTTGATGGCGTCTTCGTCCAGATCGACGCCCGTGACGTCCTCCGCCTTCCCCAGGATCTTGGCGGCGAGCGAGAACCCGCCGGTGTAACAGCACAGGTCGAGGACGCGCTTGCCGGCGCAGAAGGATGCCAGGTGGCGTCGGTTCTCGCGCTGGTCGCAGAAGAAGCCCGTCTTGTGGCCTTCCTCGAAGTCGACCTCGTAGCGGACGCCATGCTCCTCGATCTTCACGGGTCGCGGACGCTCCTTGCTGAAGGCCCGCGTTGGGATGCCTTCCAGGCGGGCGGCGCGTTCATCGACCTGCACATGCGCGGTGCGCGTGCCCAGACGCTGGTGCAGGAGCGGCAGCCAGCGCGGAAGACGCTGGGAGACGCCGAGGCTGTGGACGCCGAGGCTCAGCACGTCGGCGAACCTGTCGACCACCAACCCGCTCAGGCCGTCGCCATCGGAGTGCACCACGCGGAAGGCGTTGGTGGTGGACGGCAGATTGAGGAGGCTGAGGCGCAGGTCGATGGCGCGGTCGAGACGCGCGAGGAGGTGGTCCTCGGTGAAGAGCTCGATGCCGTGGTGCAGCACCCGCAGCGGCACACGCGCGCGCGGGTGGTAGAATCCCGCGCCGAAGGGCTGGCCGTCCTTGTCGTAGACGGAGACGAGGTCGCCCGCCTTGGCGTCGGGCGACGCGCCACGGATCATGGCGGGGTACAGCGTGGGGTGGTAGCTGAAGGTTTTCAGCTGCACCCAGGGCGTGCGCCAGGTAGCGCGCGGGTCGGCGGCGGAACCGCTGGAACTCATGTGGGGACGGGCCTACCGGGAAGGGCGGGCAGGGGCAAACCCTTTCGCGCGGCGGGAATGAGAACGGCCCCGGAACAGGGTTCCGGGGCCGTCGAAGGGCTCCCTGGGGAGGGGACCGCGTTACCTACTTCTTCTTGGACGCGGCGGCCTTGCGCTTTTCGTCGATGGCGGCCTGGGCGGCGGCGAGGCGCGCAACCGGGACGCGGTACGGTGAGCAGCTCACATAGGTGAGGCCCACGCGGTGGCAGAACTTCACCGAGTCAGGATCGCCGCCGTGCTCGCCGCAGATGCCGAGCTTGATGTCGGGACGCGTCTCGCGGCCCTTGGCGATGGCGATCTGCATGAGCTGGCCGACGCCGGTCTGGTCGATCGAGGCGAACGGGTTCTTCTTGAAGACTTCCGACTCGATGTAGGGCTGCAGGAACGAGCCCGAATCGTCGCGGCTCATGCCCAGCGCCGTCTGGGTGAGGTCGTTGGTGCCGAAGCTGAAGAACTCGGCCGTTTGCGCGATCTCGTTGGCCGTGAGCGCGCCCCGCGGCACCTCGATCATCGTGCCGACGCTGTAGGTGAGCTTCACCTTCTGCTCGGCCTGCACCTGTTTGGCGACCTCGTGGACGACGGCCTCCTGGAGGTCGAGCTCCTTCTTGAAGCCGACCAGCG
>CAZYJB010000928.1:0-2378 GCA_964647675.1 uncultured Verrucomicrobiota bacterium
AGGACCAGATTCAGCGCCGGATCCGCCTCCACCGGCGCGAGTGCTCGGGCCTTGAAGGTCTGGTCGAGGAACTGAAGATCGGCATCGGTGAACGCCGGGTGCCGACCCTGGCGAAGGTCGTCGACGAGGTTCTTGAGCGTGAGTTCGACCTCGTGCAGCGGGCGGTCGGCATGGATAAGCGCCAGCCGGCCGGTGGCGGCATAGTGGCGCAGCACCGGGCCGGCCATTCGGCGGAACACGTGCAGGCGATGGCGGAGGATATGCGGCTCATCGTCGTGGCGCGGCTGCGCGCGGCGTTTCACGCGGTCGAGGATCACGGGCTCCGGCACGTGCAGATAGACCACGGCGTCAAGATTCTGCCCCAGCTCCGCGAGCAGGTCGTCGAGGAACAACGCCTGGCCGACCGTGCGCGGGAAACCGTCCAGGATGGTGTCCGTACCGGCCGGCAGGTGGCGGAACACCTCTTCGACCATGGCGTCCACGAACTCGTCCGGCACGAGTTCGCCGTTTCGGACATAGTCGCGCGTGAGCAGTCCGAGCGCGGTGCCGTAGGAGGCTTTGCTGCGCAGGACATCGCCGAGGCTGAAGGCATGCAGCGACAGGTTTGCGGCGAGGGCGTGGATGAGCGTGCCCTTGCCGGAACCGGTGGGACCGAGGAGCGCGAGGTTCATGAGGGAGCGATGGGTTGGAGGACGCGGGGAGGGGGTCAGCCTTTCGGGCCGGCCGCGCGGGTGTCCGCGCTGGCCTGAGCCTCGAAGCGCTTGAAATTCTCCCGGAACAGGCCGGCCAGGCGCGCGGCGGTCGCGTCGTACGCCGCCGGGTCGGCCCAGGTGTTGCGCGGGTGCAGAATGCTGGCGGGCACCTCGGGGGCGGCGGTGACGATCTCGAATCCGAACAGCGGATCCGGACGCGTGGGGGCGCCGAGCAGCGCGCCGCTGTGGATGGCGTCGATGATGGCGCGCGTGAAGGAGAGCTTCATGCGCTTGCCAGTGCCGAAGCTGCCACCGCTCCAGCCGGTGTTCACCAGCCAGACGTTGGCGCCGGTCTGATGGATCTTCTGCGCCAGCAACTCGGCATAGCGCGACGGGTGCCACACGAGGAACGGTCCGCCGAAGCACGGCGAAAAGACCGTGGTCGGCTCGGTCACGCCCACCTCGGTGCCGGCCACCCTGGCGGTGTAACCGCTCATGAAGTGGTACATCGCCTGCGCCGAGCTCAACCGGCTCACGGGCGGCAACACGCCGAAGGCGTCACAGGTGAGGAAGATCACATCGGTCGGATGACCCGCCATGCAGGGGATCTTGGCGTTGCGGATGTACTCGATGGGATACGCACCGCGCGTGTTCTCGGTGATGCTGGCGTTGTGGAAGTCGACCTCGCGGCCGGGCTCCAGCACCACGTTCTCCAACACCGCGCCGAAATGCAGCGCCTGGAAGATGTCCGGCTCGGACTCCGGCGTGAGGTCGATGGTCTTGGCGTAGCAGCCGCCCTCGATGTTGAAGACACCATCGTCCGTCCAGCAGTGCTCGTCGTCGCCGATCAGCAGGCGGCGCGGGTCCGCGGACAGCGTGGTCTTGCCGGTGCCGGACAATCCAAAGAGGAGGGAGGACCGGCCGGTGTTGCGGTCGGCCGTTGCCGAGCAGTGCATCGAAAGAATGCCCCGCTGCGGCATGGTGTAGTTCATGATGGTGAACACCCCCTTCTTCATTTCGCCGGCATACTCGGAGCCGAGGATCACCATCTCCTTGGACTCGAAGCACAGGTCAATGCTCGTGCGCGAGGTCATGCCCGTGGTGTGCGGATTCGCCGGGAACTGGCCTGCGTTGTAGATCACGTAGTCCGGCGTCCCGAACGTCTCCAGTTCCTCGGGCGTGGGCCGGATCATCATGTTGTTCATGAACAACGCGTGATACGGCCGCGCGCAGATCACCCGGATCTTGGTGCGATGGCGGGGGTCCCAGCCGGCGAAACCGTCGACGCAATAGAGACGCTGGCGGGTGTTGAGGAAATCCTTGGCGCGGCGGCGGTTGATCTCGAAGGAGCGCGCCTCGATGGGAATGTTGACCGGGCCCCACCAGATGTCGTGCTCGGAGGCGGCGGCCTTGACGATATGTTTGTCCTTGGGCGAGCGGCCCGTCTTGGCGCCGGAGTAGGCGACCAGCGCGCCGGTCTCCGCGATGCTGGATCCAGATTCATACCGGATCGCCTCCTCGTACAGGCGCGCCGGAGGGAGGTTGCGTCCGACGCTTTCGACGAGGAGATCGTGGGCGGAGAGGTTGAACGGATCGCTCATGAATAGGCAGGGAGGCTATTGGTCGTGGACCACGTCCGGGGTGGCGACCGTGGGCACCGCGCGCGGCCTCCCCTCCCGAACGGTC
>CAZYJB010000929.1:0-2378 GCA_964647675.1 uncultured Verrucomicrobiota bacterium
CAAGGAGTTCAAGGTCCCGGCCATCCTGACCGCCGTGGAAACGGAGAGCTTCTCCGGCTACATCTGGCCGCAGTTGCTCGATGTCTTCCCGGGTCAGGAAGTCGTCGAACGGACGTCGATGAACGCCTGGGATGACGCCGGCTTCCGTCGTGCCATCGAGGCCACCGGCCGGAAGAACATTCTTCTGACCGGACTCTGGACCGAGGTGTGCGTGACCTGGCCGACGCTCGAGATGCTCGCGGCCGGCTATCGCCTTTACGTGGTGGAGGATTCCTGTGGCGCAACCTCGCAGGCGGCGCACGACGCGGCGTTGTCGCGCATGGTGCAGGCCGGGGCCGTGCGCACCACCACGATCGCCGCGCTGCTCGAATGGCAGCGCGATTGGAAGAATCGCGAGCACTACGACGCGCTGATGGGCCTCCTCAAAGGCCAGGCCGGCGCCTACGGCTCGGGAGTCGAGTATGCCTACACCATGGTGCACCACGCGCCGCAGTCCGCGCAGAATCCGCAGGTCGTCCCCAAGGGCCGCGGGCACTAGGCAGATTGCCAGTCATGCCCATCCACGTTGCCATCACGCGCCGGGTGCGTCCTGGATGCGAGATGGAGTTCCAGGAGGCCCTGCGGGGATTCTTCCAGGACTCCTTCCAACATCAGGGCGTCCTCGGCGCGACCATGATCGTGCCGGCGCCCGGGTCCGGTGCGCGCGAGTTTGGGATTCTTCGCACGTTCGCGGACGAGAAGGAGCGCGACGCATTCTACGCCTCGCCCCTGTTCGAGGCCTGGGAAACGAAGTGCGCACCGCTGACTGAACCGGAGTCGTGGACCCAGCGCCCGCTCCACGGGCTCGAGGGATGGTTCCGGTCGATCCACCACCCGCCGCCGCCGCGCTGGAAGATGGCGGTCGCCACCTTCCTCGGCGTCTTCCCGCTGGCCATGGGACTGAACGTGACGCTTGGCCCGCTCATTCGCGGATGGCCGTTCGTGCTGCGGAATGCAGTGTTCAACGCCTTCGTCGTCGCGCTGCTGGCCTGGGTGGTCATGCCCATCGTCACGCGATGCCTCCACGGCTGGCTTGTGTCCGAGTCCCCGACCCTTCCCGACGAACCATCATGAGCGCATCACCCACTTCGGATCTCGTCCTGCACAACGCTCGCATCACCACCCTCGATCCGCGCCTTCCGGAGGCGCGAAGTATCGTCATCCGGGAGGGACGTATTCTGGCCCTCGATCCGGAGCCGTCGGTGGTATCGTCGAACGCGAGATCGATCGACCTCGGCGGGCGCCGCGTGATCCCGGGCCTGAATGATTCGCACCTGCACGTCATTCGCGGTGGCCTCAACTACAATCTGGAACTGCGCTGGGACGGCGTGCCGTCCCTCGCCGATGGCCTCCGCATGCTGCGCGAACAGGCGCAGCGCACGCCGGTGGGACAGTGGGTGCGCGTGGTGGGCGGGTGGAGCGAGTTCCAGTTCGCCGAGCGACGCATGCCGACGCTCGAGGAGATCAACGCCAACGCACCCGATACCCCGGTCTTTATCCTCCACCTCTACTGCCGCGCGCTGCTGAACCGCGCCGCCTTGCGTGCCTGCGGTTACACCAAGGATTCGCCGAATCCGCCCGGCGGAGAGATTCAACGTGATCGCGCCGGGAATCCCACCGGGCTGCTCATCGCGCGTCCCAACGCCACGATCCTCTACTCCACGCTGGCCAAGGGCCCGAAGCTGCCACCGGAGCACCAGTTGAACTCGACGCGCCATTTCATGCGCGAGCTCAACCGGCTCGGGCTGACCAGCATCATCGATGCCGGCGGCGGGTTTCAGAATTATCCCGAGGATTACGCCGTCATCAACGAACTGCACAGCCGTGGGGAATTGACGCTGCGCATCGCCTACAATCTCTTCACCCAGCGTCCGAAGCAGGAGAAGGAGGACTTCGCGCGCTGGATCCGCATGACCGGCCCGGGGAAGGGAGATGACTTCCTGCGCTGCAACGGTGCCGGTGAGATGCTCGTGTTCAGTGCCGCCGACTTCGAGGACTTCCTCGAACCACGCCCCGATCTGGCTGTCTCACTCGAGGCCGAGTTGAAGGAGGTGGTGACCTTGTTGGCGTCGAATCGCTGGCCGTTCCGACTGCATGCCACGTATGACGAGAGCATCACGCGGTTTCTGAATGTCTTTGAAACGGTCAATCGTGAGGTGCCCCTGACGGGGCTGAACTGGTTCTTCGACCACTGCGAAACGATCTCGGACCGGAATCTCGAACGGGTCAGTGCCTTGGGCGGCGGCATTGCCATCCAGCATCGCATGGCGTTTCAGGGCGAGTATTTCGTCGAGCGCTATGGCGCGCGCGCGGCCGAACGCACGCCGCCCGTACGGCGC
>CAZYJB010000930.1:0-2376 GCA_964647675.1 uncultured Verrucomicrobiota bacterium
CGTCGGGGGCCAGCGAACGGGAGGTGCTGGTGTCCATGAGCCAGGTGGCGTGCGTCTCGCGGACCGAGCGGGCGAAGTCCTGACCATTGGTGCACCCCGCCGTCTTCCAAAGGCATGGCCAGAGTTCGGGCCGGATCTCGCCGCCGATCGGGGCCGTCTGCCAACGGTTCATGGCCGCGGGACCGGCCCGGCGCAGCACCGACAGATAGAACCAGTCGTCCTCCCGGCGCCCGGTTTCCAGCGTGGCCCAGGCGAACGAATCGTCGTGATAACCGAAATTCCGCGTGTGCGTGGGCGCGTAGTGCGGATCGTTGCCGCCCGCCGGATAGCGCAGCAGCACGGGAGTCCTCGTGAACGCGGCCTGGTAGGCATCCAGAACCTCCATCTGCACGGTCTTGGACGCGAACCATTCCGAGTGCGGATAGCAGTGCCATTCGCCCCAGGTGCCGAGCAGGCCGGCGGTGATGAAGCCGATGCGCGGGTCGCCATCGTAACGCGCGCCGAGAGCGGCGATGAAGTTGGTGAGCGCGGCGCGCAGGCGTGGATCCTCGTAGTCCGGCGTGTGGTCGAGCGCGGGCGGGTGGGGTGCGGTATTTGTGTTGGTCCAGGCGCGCACCTTCAGGCCCGCTTGAATGAGATACTCGGGCACGCCGCTCGGCTTGCGCGGGTACTCCAGGAAGATGCGGAACACGCTCTGGCACCCGCGGGCGGCGATCCCGTCCAGCAGTTGATCGAGCGGCGCCCAGTGGAAGTTCGTGGGTCCGGTCATCAGGGAGGCCAGCGGCAGATAGCCGAACTCCAGCGAATGGGGAAACTCGCGGCCGCGACCGGTGTAGGGGACGAAGCCCTTGAGCGGATTGTCCGCGGGTGCGGGCGCGTAGGCGGGGCGGAAAACCACTGAATCGGCCGCGCGGGCCTTGGCGACCGGCACGAACCACACCGTGAGCAGAACCAGGGTGCAGACGAGAAGGCGGGGAGGATTCACATGGACCTCGAGGGAAGCTATCTGCCCGACGACCACCTTGAAAGGCTTTCGAGATCCGGCCTAGCCACGAAGGCGCGATGAATGCGAAGAGAGAGGAGGGAAACCACTTCGCGAGTCCGCTATCAGGACATTGACACCTGTGCCATTCCGAGCCCCTTGCTTCGTGGCCTTCGCGGGACAATCGATCGCCTGCTGGGTCTGCGGTTTTGGTGCTCATCGGTCCTGGTGCGCCATCGGAAGGTTCCTTCGAGGGCTCACATCCCTGGTTATGACACGGTGACTTCGAGGCTCACACCTCCGATTTCGACCCTGCTTTTGCCGGCGACAGCGGCGAATGGATGTCGGGGCCATGCCTTCAGGGATCGAATCCGCAGATGCCGCAGATGGGCGCAGATGGAAGACAGGGAACCGCTTCCAGCGCATCCGCCTCCCGGGGCTACGAAACGCCGGTTGGACAAATGCCGGGGCCCTGCCCAGTCTCCCGCGCATGTCCGACGCACCGGAGTCGCCGGTTGAACGACTGTGGCAGGATTATGGCAAGGTTTTCCGGGATTTCGATGACCTGACCCTGGCGCGCTGGATGTCCCAGACCCTCGGACAGCTCGAGGGCCGTCTCTGGCGCATGTCGCATCCCCTGGTCGGCGCCTATCGCCTGGCGGCGCAGGTTGGTCACGGACGCCAGATCTGGCTCAAGCGCCTCGCCAACGCGCCGCGCGCCTATCCGGAGGCCGAGTGCTGCCGCTCGCCGCTGCTCCCGCTCTTCACTCGCGATATTCTCGAGTCCGGCCTCCTCTGCCAGCACTGCGGCGCCACCGCCATCGCCTTCGAAGACATTCCCGGCACGCTGCAGAATGTCTTCCGCAAATGGGCGGATGAGTATGGAGAGGTCCACGAAGTGGCGCATTGGGACGACCGCCAGCGCAAGCAGAGCGGCAATTACGAGGCGGCGCTCGATGACGCGGCCAGCCGTGCCGAGAAACTCCTCGCCCGCGTGGCGAAAACCCACCTCGCCAAGCTGCTCGAGCATTACCCCGCCATGATCTGGGAGGATCAGGACGAATGCCTTGATGTCCGTCCGGAGGACATTGTCGTGGTCGCGCCATCGGCGTGAGGGGCGATGCCTGATCGGCTCTTTCTGTAAAGGTGGGGCGAGCCGTCCCGGCCGAGCCGCCACATCACTGCCACCCCAGCCTTTCACCCCACCCGCGGCGCGTCAGGGACGAGGCGCCCTGCCGACGACCACGAAATACAGCACCGGCAGCAGCACCAGGGACAACACGATCCCGAGGAGCAGCCCGAAGATATGGACCGCCGTGAGGGGTCGCCACAATTCACCACCGGTCAGCGCCAGGGGAATCAGGCCGCCCACCGTGGCGAGGGTCGTGACCAGC
>CAZYJB010000931.1:0-2373 GCA_964647675.1 uncultured Verrucomicrobiota bacterium
GAAGTTCACCAACGTGAAGGAGGCCAACCAGCACGTGCGCCGCACCTACCGCAAGGGCTGGAAAACCAGGGGCCTCTAGCCCGTGCCGCGCCCGCTCTTCATCCGCCTCGCCACGCTGGCGCTCATGGCCTGCGTCTTCGCGGCGAAGGCGGCTGATGCGACGCCGGCAGCCACCGCCGTTCAAGGTCCCCCTCCGTCCGGGTCGACTCGCGCTCCGACCGTCGCCGCGTCCGCTCCGGATCCGCTCGACGCGTTTGCGCTCGCTCCGGAATTCCGCCAGCGCATCCGCGACCGGGAGCGCATCGACGCCTACCTGCAAGACCACCATCGCGTCGCCGAGACGCCGGGTCCGGCGGCTCTGCCCCCCGTGGTGACGCGGCGCGCGCCGGCCGGAACATTGCACACCGTCCGGCGCCCCATCGACGCCGCCACGCAACCTTGGATCGGTTCGACTCAGGCGCTCGTTCGGGTCCCGCGAGGTTATCGATCTCCGGTGCTCGGGATGCCCGTTCCCGCCGGCCTCGCAGTGCACCGACTCGAGGCCACCGACAACCACGAGCGCGGGGCGGCCGACCACATCCAGCGGCACCTCGCGCAGGACGGACTCCTCGACACCACCCTTCGCGCGATCGAACTGCTCGGCGCATCGGGCCTTCACGCCGATCCTTCCAGCGGGACGGAACGCCTCGCCCGCCTCGGATTGCCGGTGGATCTGCTCGCGTACTTTCACCGCGCCACGGCCACGCCCGGTTCGACCACAGTGACCGGCTGGGTCGCGTCCTTGGCCAGAGCCGTGATCGAAGCAAACGGCTCCGCGCAGGCGAAGGCGGCGCTGGGCGACGTCCAGTTCCGATTCCAACCGTGCCTGCCCGGTTTCCTGGCCGCCGAGGAGTCCGGTCGGCACGGCGTCGCGCTGGTGCGCATGCAACTCGGCGGCGGCGGCTGGCGCGACGGCGTGGTGCAGGGCGGCATTCTGCACGCGCTCTCGCAGATCGTGGACGTGTTCCCGAACGCCGACTACCTCGTGAGCGCGCCCGCCGAGTTCGCGGATCTTTTGGCCACGATGGCGTCGAACGGCTGGCGGCTGCGCCGCCCGAACCAGCTCCGGATCATCGCGGAACCGTTGCGCCTCTCGGCCTGGACCCAGGACAACGGCAAGGCGGGGTACGTGATCGACCGGACCCATCACGGCGTGACCGCCGCCACACTCGTCCCGCGCTTCGCCAGCCAGGGCGAAGGCCGGTCCGACCTCGAACCCAACGACACCATCGCCGCCGCGGGGCTGCGATCCGCTGGACACCTGGTCGCACAGTCCTCCCTCCTCTTCCAAGGTGGCAACCTGATGCCGCTCCCGTTCCCCGGGCAACCCGCGCAACGACTGCTCCTCGTCGGGGAGGGCGAGATCGCGCGCAATGTCGCCCTGGGGCTCACCCCCAACCAGGTCGTGTCGGCCTTCCGCACCGAGTTCGGCGTGGACCGCGTGGCCGTCGTGCCGTCCGTGTCGTTCCACCTCGATTTCGATCTGACGGTCCGCACGCACGACGGTGCGATGATCGCGTTCGTGAACGATCCCCTCGCCGCGTCGCGCCGGATCGCGACGCTGGGAATCGAAGCCTTGGCCCGGCATGGCACGCTAGCCGCGGATCAGGCCGCCACCGTCCGGGAACTGCTCGAAGCCGGGCGTCACGGGGAGATGCTCCGGCTCCTGCGCGCAGTCCTGCCCTCGCTCACCGGTGCCGCCCACGAGTACCCCGCCGACCTGGCACGAGCCTTCGCGCCACGTCCCATCGACGACGCGCGCGGAAACCTCCGGATCTTCCTGGTCGCGCTCGATGTCCTCGATAGTGCGCTGCCCGCCGTGCAACGCCTGGCGGCTCAGCCCATCCGCGAAGCCTACCTGGACGCGCTCGGGCGATTGGAGCGGGCGCGAGTGGCGCAGACGGAGGCGCTGGCTCAACTCGGGTTCCGCGTGGTGCCCGTGCCCAGCATGCCGGACCTCAGCCGCAGCGCGAATTACGTCAACGGCCTCCAACACGAGGCAGGCTATGTCATGCCTGTCTTCGACGGTTTCCTCGCGCCGCTCGACCGCGCAGCCATGGCCGCCTTCCACGCTGTGCTGGGAGCCGGGTTCAGAATTGCCCTGGTCCGCTGCGGCCAGGTCCAGCGCCAGCACGGCGGCGTGCATTGCGCCGCCGCGGTTTACCCGCTGATTCCAAGTCGCCCCGGGTCGCCCGAGCCCACGCCGTAGCCGTCCAGGCGGCGCCCGATCACTCCGGCAACTCCTTCCGCCAATACCGGTCAGCGCCCGCTATACGCAGCTAGCCCGACTTTCGCAACTGGACCCGATGGTCGTGGGCAAGTGGTTGGGAATGC
>CAZYJB010000932.1:0-2373 GCA_964647675.1 uncultured Verrucomicrobiota bacterium
ACCAGTTCCGCAGATCGGTCACGCGCTCGCGCTGCTGCGCCTGGATCTCACGCCGCATCGAGCGCTGCTCTTCCTCCGTCGCGTTGCGCAGGCGCTCCAGTTTCTTCAGGCGTTCTGGATCGGGTTTAGCCCACGCCGGCACCGCCTCCAGATCGGCCCCTTTCCATCCGGTCAGCAGGTGCTCGACCGCACCCTCGGGACCGAGCGCCTCCAGCCTCGCCACCTCGGCTGGGGTGCCGCCGAAACCTGCGCGGTGCAACAAATGCGCAGCGGCTGCCGTGTCCCACCGCGCCCGGGGAAGTGAATCCAACGTCACGGCGGAGTAGACGTCGCAGCACGACGGAAGGTTTCATGGCCGCCGTCGCGCCCGCTCGCCGCGGCCGCGGATCTTGGAACGGGTCCGCTGCTCTGGCTCAATGAGGCGTGGATGCGACGTATCTCGCCCTCGAGATCGGGGGAACCAAATTGCAGCTCTTCGCCGGCACGGCCGAAGGCACGATCACGCGCCGCTGGCGGCACACCGTGGATCGCACGGCGGGCGCCGAGGGAATCCGGAAGCAGATCGAGGTCTGGCTTCCCGATGCCCAGCGCGACCATTCGCCGCGCGCCCTCGGCGTCGGCTTCGGCGGCCCCGTCGATTGGCGGTCCGGGCGCATCGCCAAGTCACATCAGATCGAGGGGTGGTCCGGGTTCGCAATCGGTCCATGGCTGCGTGACCTCACGCACCTTCCGGTCGTGGTCGACAACGACGCCAACGTGGCGGCGCTTGGGGAGGCACATCGCGGCAACGGACGCGGCGCCAATCCGGTGTTCTACGTGACGCTTGGCAGCGGCGTGGGCGGCGGCCTGGTGGTGGATGGCCGCATTTACCATGGCGCAACGCCGGGCGAATCCGAGCTCGGACACGTGCGCCTCGACAAGTCCGGCGTGCTGGTGGAGCAGCGTTGTTCGGGCTGGGCGGTCGACCGACGCGTGCGTGAGGCGGCGGCGCTGCATCCGGGCAGCGCGCTCGCGCTCCAGATCGGCTCCGCCACCTCAGGCGAAGCGCGATTCCTGAAGCCGGCCTTGGAGAGCGGCGATCCCCTCGCGCACGCCATCGTCAGCGAACTCGCCGATCACCTCGCCTTCGCGCTCTCGCACGTCACGCACCTCGTGCACCCCGAACGCCTGGTGCTCGGCGGCGGACTCTCCCTGCTCGGCGAACCGCTGCGCCTGGCGGTTGCAGAAGCCCTCAAGCCGTATCTGATGGAGGTGTTCCGGCCCGGCCCGGCGGTGTTCCTGGCCGGCCTGCGCGAGGACGCCGTGCCCACCGGCGCCCTGCTCCTCGCGCAGGCCGCCGCCTCATGACCCGGCCGCCGGCAGGCGTCGCAGCCAGATGTTGCGATACCGGACGGGATTGCCGTGGTCCTGCAAGTGAATGGGGCCCTTTTCGACCACGCCCGAGGCGGGTGCCGCGGTGGTGGAACCTCCGGGGATAGGCACGTGGTCCTGCACCACGACCCCGTTGTGAATCACCGTGAACGAGCCCGGAACCACCTTGCCGTCGGCGCCCTTCTTCGGCGCGTGGAAGATGATGTCGTAGCTCTGCCACTCGCCCGGTTTGCGCGCGGCGTTCACTTGCGGCGCCGCATGACCATAGAACGCGCCCGCCTGCCCGTCCGGGTAAGTGGGATTCTCGTACGAATCGAGCACCTGGATCTCATAGCGCCCCTGAAAGTACACGCCGCTATTGCCACGCCCCTGATCCTTGCCGCTGACGACCGCCGGCGACGCCCATTCCAGGTGGAGTTGGATGTCGCCGAACTGCTCGCGCGTGGTGATGCCACCGGCCCCCGCCGCCACCTCGACGTACCCGTTCTCCACCTTCCAACCAGCCGGCTTGCCGTCCGGACCCTCCCACTTCGAGAGATCCTTCCCATCGAACAACACCACCGCATCCGCGGGCGGCGGTGCGCCATGGCTGAAGGTCGCACCCGGGGTCACGACCGGCGGTTCCTTGCCCGCGGCGGAAGCACTCGTCGAATCCACGAGCAAGGTGACGAAGGCCAGCATCAGGGAGGTTTTGATCGACCAGGAGCGCGCGCCGCACGCCCTTTGAACGAGGGATGAGGAGAAGATCATGGAGCCGCGGTTCTGCCACGAAAGGCCGCGGACCGCGAGGGCGTTCCCGCGGACGCGGAAGGCCTGGTGGGTCGCGAACGCTGTCTCACGACTCGGCATCCCCCCGGGATGCCGACCCACTCGCCGCTCCCACCCCGGCTCCATCGCTTCGGATTCGTCCCTTGGCGACCCGGGCTCGACCTGCCGGCCTGAGCCGGCGGGTCAGCTTGCCCGCTCCATGGAACCGCACTCGCGCGCCACCTGGGGTGTGCG
>CAZYJB010000933.1:0-2373 GCA_964647675.1 uncultured Verrucomicrobiota bacterium
ATCGGTGCGCGGCCCTCCGATGGCGATCGTGTCCACGAGACTCAGGTGTTGCACATGCTCGCAGAGCCCGACGCCGCCCGCATGCGGACACACCGGCACGCCGAACTTCGCGGCGAGGAGCATCACGGCGAGACACTCGTTCACCCCCGCGAGGCGGCAGGCGTCGAGTTGGCACACCTGGAGCCCGCCCGCCTGGAGGTATTGCTTGAACATCACCGCGTTCGCGCAGTGCTCGCCCGTCGCCACGCGGATTGGCGCCACCGCGCGCGCGATGGCGGCGTGTCCAAGGATGTCATCAGGGCTGGTCGGCTCCTCGACCCAGGACAGATCAAAGGGTGCCAGGGCGCGCACCCATTCGATAGCCCGCGGCACGTCCCAGACCAGGTTGGCATCGATCATGAGCCGTCGCCCCGGTCCGATCTCCGAGCGCACCAGCGCCGCCCTGCGCCGGTCATCCTCGAGATCGCGACCGACCTTGATCTTGAAATCCTCCCAGCCGTCGGCGACCGCTTCGCGACACCGGCGGCGTATCTCGTCGTCCGGGTAACCCAGCCAGCCCGCGGAGGTCGTGTAGGCGCGGAGGCCATCGCGCCTCACGCGCAACTCCCCCTCCGCCTTCGACGATGTGCGACGCTCGAGAAGGTCCACGGCTTCTTCGCGCGTCAGGGCGTCGGTCAGGTATCGGAAATCGACACAACCCGCCAACGCGCGCGGCGCGAGATCGACGAGCAGTTTCCACAGCGGTTTGCCCGATCGCTTGGCCCAGAGGTCCCACACCGCATTGACGATCGCTGCCGAGGCCAGGTGGATGACGCCCTTGTCCGGACCGAGCCAGCGCAACTGCGAATCGCCGTTCAGGTGCCGCCAGAATCCGGCCATGTCCGAAGTGATCGCCCCGAGTTCGAGACCCTCCAGACGCGGCGCGAGAGCGCGGATCGCCTCGCACACCACGTCGTTGCCGCGACCGATGGTGAACGCCAGACCGTGTCCCGATTCAGATGCGCCGGCGGCACGCACCACGACATAGGCCGCCGAGTAGTCCGGATCCGGGTTCATCGCGTCCGACCCATGTCGGCCGGATGAGGTCGGGAAGCGCAGGTCGAGGATCTCGGCGACGTTCAGCGTGAGGGCAGGCATGGCCAGGGGTCGTATAAGACGGGCTTGATCGCGTTTCGACGAGGCACCCAATCACAGCGTTCCGCGGCGTGTCCAACGCATCCCGGAGCGTGGGAGGCGCCGTTCCATACCTCAGCACCGTCACCCAGCTGATATCGCCGGACATCGACATGAGCGGCGGCGACGCTCGACCGCTCCCGCAACTCCATTCCCCATCGCCATTCGCGCGCGAGCTGCCGACTCGGCGACGAACGACTACGGCAAACGAAGTCCTGGGATTTCCGGTGGATGTTCCGCCGACCAGCGCACCCAGAGATCGTCGCGCTCCTCCGCGGCGAGGGTTACGGTGCCCGGCGGGCGGTAGATTCTCAGGGCGCGATTCCGTCGCGGGCCACTGCGGTAGAATTCCGCGAGACGCTCGAAATCGGCCGCCAGAAAGGCGCACTCGAACCCCGCCCCCGGCTGCGGCACCTGTTCCGCCAACCGCGCCAGGAGTTGGTCGTCTTCGCCGGCCAGATAACGGCGCAGGTCCGCCAGCCAGACTTCCGCCGCCGACTCCGCCCACCGCCATTCGCGCACGCCCGCTTCACGAAGGAGCGGGCCCGGCAGGGCATGAAGGTCCGTGTGCCCGGCGGACGCGAACCAGGTGAGTCGCGCCAACGCGGCCAGGACCCGACTTACACCCCCTCGAAAGGCGCCGTAGCATTCGCCCTCGGGCGTGGCCAGAATCCGGATCTCGAGCCCCGCGCTGGCGCTCGCGTGCTCCGTCTCGCGTCGAAGATGCAGGAAACGCGCCGAGGCCGGCCAGGTGCCTGCGCGATTGAAGCGCGGGCGCAGGGTGCGGATGAGACGATTCTCCAGCAGGCGCGCCTCCGTCTCGCTCGCGCACTCCTGCCATTCGATGCGCCGCGCCTCGTGGATGAGACGACGCGTCTTCGACGACTGATCGGTGGTGCGCCGGTACGAACCAAGCCGCGCGCGGAGATCGCCCGCCTTGCCCACGTAGATCAGGACACCATTCTCGTCGAACATCTGGTAGACGCCGGGCCGAGGCGGAATGGAGCGGAAGAACGCCGCACCCAGGCGTTCGACCAGCGGCTGTGGCGCCGGAAAAAGTCGCGTCTGTTTCATGCCCCGCGCTCCGCCACCAGCTCCACTTCACGCAGGGGACGAAGCGCCAGCATCGTGGCGCGCAAGAGTCGGAAGCCCGTCTCTCCCAGCCGCGCGCGTGCGGCAAAGTTGGCTGCGAAGCGGTCG
>CAZYJB010000934.1:0-451 GCA_964647675.1 uncultured Verrucomicrobiota bacterium
CGGTGAGGGCGACGATCTGCGGCGCGAGGGTGGGATCCGCCTCGGCAAGGATCTTTTGCGTGGCTGCGATGCCGTCCAGATCGGGCATGTGGAGATCCATGAGGATGAGGTCGTAGGTGCGCTGGCGCGCGCGCTCGACTGCCTCACGGCCGTTGATGGCGAGGTCGGCGTTCTGCCCCAACTGCTTCAGGTACAGAAGCACCACGTTGCGGTTCACCGGATTGTCCTCGGCCACCAGGATGGCGAGGCTGACCGGCATCGGCGCGGGCGCGGGCGCGGCCGGCGTTGGCTTCGCGGGCCGTTTGGGCGCCGAAGCGGCGGGCGCGGGATCAGTCGTGGAAGCGGGCGCGGCCGGTTCGACGCCGAGTTCGGCGATGAAGGTGAACGTGGAACCGGCGCCTTCAGTGCTTTCGACGGCGAGCGTACCGTTCATGGCCTCGGCGAGCCGCTT
>CAZYJB010000934.1:461-2367 GCA_964647675.1 uncultured Verrucomicrobiota bacterium
GATGGCGAGTCCGAGTCCGGTGCCGCCGTAGCGACCGTGGATGGTCTGATCGGCCTGGCTGAACGGTTGGAACAGGCGGGTCATCTTCTCCGGCGCAATGCCGATGCCGGTGTCGCGGACGCAGATTTCGACGCGCGTGCGCTCGCGCGAGAGGGCGACCGGCCGGGCGACGACGTCGACGGAGCCGGTCTCGGTGAATTTCACCGCGTTGCTGAGGAGATTGAGCACCACCTGACGAATGCGGCTGGCATCACCCACCAGGTTGGGGGGGAGGTCGGGAGCCAGCGAGAGGTTGAGCTGGAGGTCCTTCTCGAGAGCGCGTGGCAGCAGCAGCTTGATGCAATCCTCGATGCACAGCCGCAGGTCGAATGGTGCGGTGACGAGGTCGAGCCGGTTGGCCTCGATCTTGGAGAAATCGAGGATGTCGTTGATCAGGGTGAGCAGGGCGTCGCCGCTCTGCAGGATCACGTCGACATATTCCTTCTGCTTGGGCGCGAGGGGTGAGTTCCGCAGGATGCCGGCGAACCCGAGGATCCCATTCATGGGAGTGCGGATCTCATGGCTCATGGCCGCAAGGAAGAGGCTCTTGGCGCAGTTGGCCGATTCGGCCTCGTGGGCGAGTTGCCGGGCGTGTTCGATGGCCTGCTCGAGGCTCTTGTTGGTGAACTCGAGTTCGAGTGCCGCGGCGCGGGCGGCCTCCTCGGCACGGCGGCGCTGTGTGATGAACTCGGCGAACACGATGAGGCCCGCGACTTCGCCGCGCGCGTCGCGCCACGGGCGGATCTCCCACCGGAACCAGTCCTCGGTGCCGCCCTGACGGGGATAGGCATCCTCGTCGCAGGATTCGACCTGCCCCTCGAGTCCGCGGCGGTGCGCTTCGCGCCATGACTGCGGTGTGTCGGGGAACAACTCGTAGTGACAGGCGCCAATGATGTCGGCGCGGCCGGGATTGAACTCGCGGATCCAGCGCTGGCTGGCCATGACGTAGCGCATCCCACGGTCGAACATGGCCACGGCCACCGGGGTGTCGTGGATGAACTGGCGCAGGTTCGATTCGCGCTCGAGGAGAAGTGCCTCGGCGAGGTCGCGCTCGGAGGTGTCGCGGACCACTGCCGTATACGCATCGGTGCCGCGCGTGGCACGCCGTGTGAGTTGAAGCTCGGCGGGAAAGGTGGATCCGTCGCGGCGGCGGGCTCGCACCTTGAGCGTCCGGCCGGTGTGGACGGGCATCTCGGGTCCGATGCCCGGGAGGATCGTGGACAGCGGTTGGCCCACGAGCGCCTCCGGGCGCACGTCGAAGGCACGCGTGGCGGCGAGATTGAGGTAGGCGATGATGCCTTCAGCGCTGACGGTGAGAATCGGGTCGTGGGCGTTCTCGGTCACCGACCTGAACTCCTCACGGCTGGTTTCCAGTTCGCGGGTCATGTCGCGCGCGAGGCGCAGCGCGCGGTGGCGGGTGGTGGAGAGGGACCAGGTGATCGCCACAATGAGAAGGGTGGCCGCGGCGCCGGCGGCGGCGGCGAGCGGGGCGCTCTGCCGTTCCTCGTGGGACAGGAACGACTCCGACGCTCCCATGGCGACCGTCCAAGGATGTCCGCCATGCCGGACAGTGAACGTGTGCGACAGAAAGGGCGGCTCCCCCGTCGTGACGTGGCTCGAATAGAGAAGGTTGGTGGGGTCCGCGTGCTCGCCATCGTAAAGCGCCAGGGAAAGTTCCTTGGGCTTGAGGCGGAAGATGCCCTCCGTGAGATCGTGGACGCGCAGGGGCGCGAAGGTGAACCCGACCAGGCTCCGGCGGCGTTCCTCCGGGGTGTCGAGCGCGGCATCGGCTGCGTAGACCGGCACGTACATGACGCACGCCGGCTGAGGACGTTGTCCGGTGTCCTGGACCAGGCGCACCCTGCCG
>CAZYJB010000935.1:0-2364 GCA_964647675.1 uncultured Verrucomicrobiota bacterium
GATGACGCAGGTGGCGGGCGCACCGCTGCTGCTGCGGAACCAGCAGGAACTGGGTCACCAGTGGGTGCGCTTCCGGTTGAAGGGCACCCGCAGCAACCGCGACGCGATCGGCGCCTGGGTCAGGGTGCGTGGCGTGCGCCACACCCAATGGCGCCAGGTGATGCCCACGCGCGGGTACCTGTCGCAATCGGAACTCCCGGTCACTTTCGGCCTGGGCAAAGGGGAAACTCTTCAGTCGGTGGAGATCGCCTGGCCGTCGGGCACACGGCAGACGCTGCCGGGCTCTGGAGTGAGGTTGGGCGCGGTGAACGAGATCACCGAGCCGGCCCTTTGAGCGCGGCGACGATGGCCTCTGTCGCCGGAACGGCGCACGACCGTTGCCGGCCCGACTTCCACCGGGGCCCCCCTGACGGCGTGCGGGGAAAGGTTGTCGTGGGCCTTGCAGGTCAGGTTCCGTCTGGTAGGGTCGCCGACCCGGCTTGGGCCGGAGCGCCAGCATGCAACACATCCGGAACATCGCGATCATCGCACACGTCGACCATGGCAAGACCACGCTGGTCGACTGTCTGCTGAAACAGTCGGGCACCTTCCGCGCCAACGAGGCCAAGGCCACGGAGGAGCGCATCATGGATTCCATGGATCTCGAGCGCGAGAAGGGCATTACCATCCGCGCCAAGAACGCCGCGTTCAAATACAAGAACTACCACGTGAACATCGTGGACACCCCGGGCCACGCGGACTTCGGCGGTGAGGTGGAGCGCATCATGAACATGATCGACGGCGTGCTCCTGGTGGTGGATGCCGCGGAGGGTCCGCAGGCCCAGACCCGGTTCGTGCTGCGCAAGGCGCTGGAGGCGGGGGCCAAGCCGATCGTCGTGATCAACAAGATCGATCGTGACAATTCCAACCCGAAGAAGGTGCTCGATCAGGTCTTCGAACTCTTCATGTCGCTCAACGCGACCGACGAGCAGCTCGATTTCCCCTTCGTCTACTGCTCGGCCAAGGCGGGGTTCGCCAAGCTCGAACTCGACCATGCGAGCGGCACGATGGAGCCGCTGTTCGACGCCATCGTGAACCACATCCCGCCGCCGCGCGCCAAGGCCGGGGAGGGTTTCCAGGTCCTCGTCGCCAACCTCGACTATAGCGAGTACCTCGGCCGCATCGGCTTCGGAAAGATCGTGACCGGCAAGGTCAAGGTCGGCGATCAGGCCTGCTGCCTGCACGGTGACGGTCGCGTCACTCCTGGGAAGATCACGATGATCTACCACTTCGAGGGGCTGAAGCGCATCGAGATCCAGGAGGCGCACGCCGGCGACATCGTGGGCCTCGCAGGATTCGAGGACGTCTTCATCGCCGAGACACTGGCCGACAAGCCCGAGCGCGGCGCGCTGCCCTACATCCCCATCGACCCGCCCACGATCCAGATGGAGTTCGCGGTCAACGACGGTCCGCTCGCGGGCCTCGACGGGAAGATGGTCACCGCTCGTCATATCTGGGAGCGGCTCCAGCGCGAGGTGCGCACGAACGTCGCCCTGCGCATCGCCCAGACTTCGGACGCCAAGATCTTCGAGGTCTCAGGCCGTGGCGAAATGCAGATCGCCATCCTGGTGGAGCAGATGCGCCGCGAGGGCTATGAGGTCCTCGTTTCCCGTCCCGAGGTGCTGTGGAAGAAAAACGCCAGCGGCGAGATGCTCGAGCCCATCGAGAAACTCTTCGTGGAGATTCCGCAGGAAAACCTCGGCGCCATCATGGAGAATCTCGCCTTCCGCAAGGCGGAGATCGTCAACATGAGCCATCATGCCGACCAGGTGACCGTCGAGGCGCTCATCCCGATGCGCGGTCTCATCGGCTTCGAGACGGACCTCGTGAACCAGACGCGCGGCATGGGCGTGATGAGCCATCTCTTCCACGATTACGGTGCCGACCGGGGCGAGATCGCCGCGCGTCGCAACGGGTCGCTGGTCAGCATGGAGGACGGCGAGGCCACCGCCTACGCCCTCAACATGGTGCAGGAGCGCGGACGTCTGATGGTCGAGCCCGGCGATGCCATCTACAAGGGCATGATCGTCGGCGAGAACGCGCGCGAGAACGACATCCCAGTCAATCCCTGCAAGACGAAACACCTGACCAACATGCGTTCTCAGGGCGACGGCAAGGGCATCCAGCTGAATGCACCGTTCCGGCTCAGCCTCGAGCGCGCGCTCGAGTACATCGATGTCGACGAGTATGTGGAGGCCACGCCCAAGAACCTTCGGCTCCGCAAGAAGATTCTCGACGAAAACATGCGCAAGCGCTCCAGCCAGACCCGGGTGATGAAAGTGCTGGAGGAGTGACGGGAGTCACCGCGACAGATGGGGATCCTGC
>CAZYJB010000936.1:0-2363 GCA_964647675.1 uncultured Verrucomicrobiota bacterium
GGGCCGCAGGATGCGCTGCCAGAGGTCCTTGGGATCGGTATCGAAGATCAGCTCCGGCGTCGCCGGCTGGACCAGCCAGGAATCGCGACGCATCTCCTCGTCGAGTTGCCCCGGGCTCCACCCGGCGTATCCGGCGAACACCAGGACACGACGGCTGGATGAGTCGTCGACCGAAATCTCCACCAGTTGATCGAGGGAATGGCCCAGCTCGAGATCGGGCATGACGCTCGCCCCGGACAGGAAGGAGTCGCCGTGCAGGAAGCTCAGCGCACCCGGTTGCACCGGACCCCCGATCAGCAGCGGCAGTTGCTTCAGGCGGTCCGGAAGATCGGCGACCACGGCGTCGCCCACCACCGCGCCCGAGGGCCGGTTCAGCACCAGGCCGAAGGCGCCCTCCCCATCGTGCTGGCAGATGAGAAGCACGGATCGCTGAAACCACGAACCCGCCAGGCTCCCGCCATCGAGAAGGAGTTTTCCCTTGAGCGATGGAATCGCGAGTGACATCGCGCTGCCCCGCAGTCTGCTACAGGCTTGCTGCGCTGACAACGGGCGTTAACGTCACGCGCAGGGATTGCACCCGCAACCCGGCTGCGGCAGGCGCGGCCAGCTGATTGACGCACACCTATGTCCCTCGAACTCCGCGTTCCCTCCGTCGGCGAATCCATCACCGAAGTCCAGATCGGCGACTGGCTCAAGCAGGAGGGGCAGGCGATCCGCAAGGACGAGAACCTGGTGCTCATCGAATCCGAGAAAGCCACGCTCGAACTGCCGTCGCCCGCCGCCGGCGTGCTCGTCGCCATCCTGAAGCGCAAGGGCGACATCGTGCGCGTGGGCGAGGTGATCGGCACTCTCGACGAGGCCGGCCAAGTCACGACCCCCGAACCTCCTGCCCAAGCTCCAGCCCCGGCTCCCAGCTCCGCCGCCGCTGGTGCTGCCGGTGCGCCGATCGTCCTGCCCGCGGCGCAGCGCGTGCTGGCCGAAGCCGGCATTCCCGCGAAGGCAGTGCTGCAGGGGACCGGTCCCGGTGGGCGGGTGACCAAGGAGGACGCCCTCAAGGCCGTGAGCAGCGCCGCGCCGGCCAATGCCACTCCATCTCCGGCGCCGCCAGCCGCCACGGCGAAGCCTGCCCAGTTCAGCCTCGCGCCCGCGCCCGCGCCGGTGTCCCCCGGTGCGCCGGCAACTCCAGCGGCCTCCACCCCGGGTCGCGACGAGGAAGTGGTGCCCATGTCGCCGCTTCGCCGCACGGTGGCGCGCCGGCTCGTGGAAGCGCAGGCGAGCATGGCGATGCTCACCACGTTCAACGAGATCGACATGTCCGCCGCCATGGCCCTGCGGAAGCAGTATCAGGAGGCCTTCACCGCCCGCCACGGCGTGAAACTGGGCTTCATGTCGATGTTCGTGAAAGCGGTGATCGAGGGACTCAAGGACGTGCCGCAGCTCAACGCCGAGGTGCGCGAGCAAAGCATCGTCTACCGCCGCTACTATGACATCGGCGTGGCCATCGGTGGCGGGAAGGGGCTGGTCGTCCCAGTGCTGCGCAACGCCGAACGCATGGGATTCGCCACCGTGGAAAAGACGATCGCGGAGTACGCCGCGCGCGCCAAGGATGGCCGCATCAAACCCGAGGAACTGGCCGGCGGCACGTTCACCATCAGCAATGGCGGTATCTACGGCAGCCTGCTCTCCACCCCGATCATCAACCCGCCCCAGAGCGGCATCCTCGGCATGCACTCCATCCAGGAGCGGGCGGTGGTGGTCGACGGACAAATCGTGGCGCGACCCATGATGTACGTGGCGCTGACCTACGACCACCGCATCGTGGACGGCCGCGAGGCGGTCACTTTTCTCAAGCGCGTGAAGGAGATCATCGAGGCGCCCGCGCGCATGCTGATCGAGGCCTGATCGACCGTCGACCTCGTCCCTTGCACGTTGAACTCTTCACCCAATCCCTGAACTGCCTACCCCCTTCATGCCATGGCGGAGTCGTTTGATCTGGTGGTGATCGGTGCCGGTCCCGGCGGATACGTCGCGGCCATTCGCGCCGCGCAACTTGGCCTCAAGGTCGGCTGCGTTGAGATGGAATCCGCGCTGGGCGGAACCTGCCTGCGCATCGGCTGCATTCCCAGCAAGGCGCTGCTGGAGTCCAGCGAGCACTTCGAGCAGGCGCGCACCACGCTGAAGCTGCATGGTGTCCTCACCGGCGAAGTCGCGCTCGACCTGCCCGCGATGATGAAGCGCAAGGATGGCGTGGTCACCGCGCTGACCAAGGGCATCGAAGGCCTGTTCAAGAAGAACAAGATCCAACGGTTCCTCGGACGCGGCCGGATCGCGGGCGCCGGGAAGGTGCAGGTCACCGGCGCCCA
>CAZYJB010000937.1:0-2363 GCA_964647675.1 uncultured Verrucomicrobiota bacterium
GGATCTGCGCGTCGATTTCCTGGGATCGACCAACCAGTGGCAGGCCGCGGTCCGCGACGCGCGCGCGCGCTGGCAGGCGCAGTCCCCGTCCCCCGGCCCACGGGGCCCCGAGGTGTTGATTCGTTCCGATGGCGCCGCCGACTGGTCGGCCATCGAGCGCCTGTGGAACGGGCGCGACCGACGTTCCATCACGGTCTCCGAATAGACGGTTGTCCGCATCCGTGCAGCGGTCCCGCTTGCCATCCACGGCGGCGCCACGAAACTCCGCCCGTGCTTTCCCGAGTCCCTCTGCGCGAAGGCGCGCGCCTGGCAGTTTGTGTCCGCCTGTTGCTGGCCCTCTTTTTGCCGGGCCTCGCCTCCCTCCCGACTCCCGCCGCGGATCCGCTCCTCAAGGTCGGTGCCGCGGCCGTGGACCTCGAGGCCGACGACGCCATGGTGATCGCCGGGGGCATCGAACCGGGCCGCGCCAACGGCCAGGAAGGCCGGCTCCGCGCCACCGCCATCGTGGTTGAGCAAGGCACGGTTCGGCTCGCGCTCGTGAGCCTCGACATTCTCATGATGGGGCGACTCCACCTGGATCCGGTCGTCGCGGAAATCGAGAAGGTGACCGGCATCCCCGCTGCGCACGTGCTCCTCCACTGCACGCACACCCACCACGCACCGAGCACGATGGTCGTGCACGGCTACGGGCTCGACAAAACTTTCTTGAAGCGCGTGCAACTCGCCTCCGTCGAAGCGGTCCGCCAGGCCGCGACGAAGCTCCAGGAATGTCGCCTCTTCTATCACCTCGGCGAGGAACGCACGGTGGGCGAGAACAGCCGGCAACTGCTGGACGATGGCCAGATCTATTGGATCGGCCCGCGCACCAACGTCGTGCGTGCCACCGGTCCGTTCGATCCGGAGCTTCCCGTGATTTCGTTCCGCGCGCTCGGAAGCGACCAACCGCTCGCCGTCCTTTTCAACCACAGCACGCACACCATCGGCACGCGCAAAGCGGGTGTGCGTTCGCCCTCGTTCTACGGGCTCGCCGCGCAGGATCTGGAGAAGGAGACCTGTGCTGTGGTCGCCTTCTTCGAAGGGGCGTCCGGCTCCTCCCACAACCTCACCCTCGCCGGAGAGGAATGCACACGCCGCATCCACGCGGCCGTCGCGGCCGCACTCACCCGATCCCAGCCGCGCCCGGTCAGCGGCCTCGCGGCACGGAAGCGCCCGTTCAACTTCCGCGTGCGCGCGTTCGACGAAGCCGCCGAAGCCGCGGCCGTGCAGCGCTACTGCCGCAAATATGCCCCGGGCCACGCGGCGCCGATCGAAAAGGTGTTTCGCAACATGCGCGAACAGCTCGCGCCAATGCAGGGCGAGCCGCGCGAAACCTGGATCCAGGTTCTGCGCCTCGGCGACCTCGCCATCGTCGGCGTGCCGGCCGAGTACTTCACGCAGCTCGGACTCGACATCAAAAACCGCTCGCCGTTCCGCCACACCCTCGTCGCCGAGCTCGCCAACGACTGGATTGGTTACCTGCCCAACCGCGAAGGCCACAAGCTCGGCGGTTACCAGGTTTGGACCGGCTTTCACAGCTATGCCGAGCCCGGCACCGGCGAACGTGTCGCGGATGCCGCCGTCGAAATGCTCCAGGAACTCGCGCGATGAAGGCCGCCTTCCTCCTCACCGTGGTACTCGCCGGTCTCCACGGGTGGATCAGCTCCCGCGCCGCGACCCCTGCGCCGTCGCCGCGATCGCCCGATCACGAGCGCGCCGCCTTCCAACTCGCGGATCCGCACCTGAGCCTCGAACTGGTCGCCGCCGAACCGGAGGTCACCAGCCCGGTCGCCCTCGCCTGGGACGCGTCGGGGAGACTGTTCGTCGCGGAGATGAACGACTATCCCGCCGCGCCCGAGGGCGGGAGCATCCGCCTCCTGGAAGACCTCGACGGCGATGGGCGGCACGAAACATCCCATCGCTTCGCCGAGGGTCTCCACTTTCCCGCCAGCGTCCTGCCCTGGCGCGACGGCCTGCTGGTCGCCGCGGCGCCGGATCTGATCTTCCTGCGCGACACCGACGGCGACGGACGCGCTGACGAACGTCGCGTCCTGCTGAGCGGCTTTCACCCGGGCAATCAGCAGCTTCGTGTGAACAGCCTGACCTGGGGCCTGGACCACTGGGTCTACGGCGCCAATGGCCGCAACGATGGCGAATTGCGCGGGGGCGCCCTCACGGAACCGCTCCCGCTGCGGCGCCGTGATTTCCGCTGGGACCCCGACTCCGGCCGCGTGGAAGCGCTGGCCGGTGCGAGTCAATTCGGGCTCGGGTTCACCAGCGCAGGCGATCGCTTCCTCTCCTGGAACACCATCCCGCTTCGGCATGAG
>CAZYJB010000938.1:0-2360 GCA_964647675.1 uncultured Verrucomicrobiota bacterium
GTGATCGTGATCGTGATCGTGATCGTGATCGTGATCGTGATCGTGATCGTGATCGCGGCGCGTGGAAGGCAACTCCCGCACCCGGCCGTGCGGCACGGTTGCTATTCTGCCTGCGTGACGCGCAAGTCGGTAATCCGCGCCCAGTGCGCGACGTTCGCCGGGCCCTGGTAAACTTGCAGGGCGATGTGCGGCGCGCCGTGCATCGGCAAATCGCAGGCGCCCGCACGGATCCACTCGCGCACGCCCGCAGGGCGATAGAACCCTTCGATCTGCAGTCCCACGACGTGGAACTTGAGGTCCACGGTATCGGCCGTGATCGGGAGAATGGCGAGGGTGCGCGTGCGATCGTTTTCCTCGCGCCCCATGACGATGCTCAACTGCCCGTCCACCAACTCCTGCCCGATCTTCACCTGGTGTCCGTCGTCGAAGTACCAGACCAGGTCCACCTGCTCATACTGTTCGGTGGGGCGGTTGAACACGGTGGCGGTCACGGTGACCGGTCCCAGCGCCGGCGCGGGTACGGGGCGCACAAAGACATTCCGCGCGTCGTTGGCCGGCCCCCACATATTGCCCGGCAGCGCACGGATCTCGAGGCCGCCGGAGTCCGCCCAACGCCAGGCTCCGGGTTGTTCCCGCACGATGCGCCACTCCGGATCCATGCGTCCGCGGAAGGCTTCGTGATAGCCGCGGGAACTGGCGCATCCGGCAGCTACGGCGAGACACACGAGTGCCAGGATGCGCTGGATGACGGACGAGGTGTACATGGGGAGAGCGTCACCCAGCGCCCCGCACCGCGGCAATGCCCGAGGGGGCGAGGAGCCGTCCGGTGACTCGGTATCCGCTCGGACACCGAATGGTTCCGGCACTGCATGGCGTCCTCGCGCCCCTTCAGGGCGCCGATTCCCTTCCCCCACCGTTGTTCCCAGGGCCTGCGGCCCTGGGCCATCATCTGGCGAGGTGTTGCCTCGCCTCGCCGGACGGAGCCGGCGAGCCACCAGGCTGGCTTCGCCAATCCCCACTCCTACCAAGGCACCTTCCCTCGTCTCACACTCCCCGTCCCTCACCCCTCGCGCTCCGCCGCTGGCGCCAGATTTCGTAGAAGAACACGGCCGCCGCCGCCCCCACGTTGAGCGAGTCGACGCCGCCGTGCATGGGCACCACGGCGAGTTCATCGCACGCGTCGCGCACCGCCTCGGACAGCCCCTCACCCTCGCTTCCCAGCACCACGCAGCAGTCGCCGCGAAACCCGGCGTCCGGCAGCTCGCGTTGGTCGGTGTGCGGGTGCGCCGCCACGCACCGCACCCCGCGCCGGCGAAGCTCGCGGAGCGCGTCGACCAGACTCACGGGCTCCACGACCGGCATGCCGAAGACGGTGCCCATCGAGGCGCGCACGGAACGCCGCAGATAGGGATGCGCGCACGTTTCCCCCACCAGCAGGGCATCGGCGCCGAACGCCGCGGCGTTCCGGATCAGGCCGCCCAGGTTCTCCGCGTTCGAAAGGCCATCGACCGCGACCAGGAATCTCGGCCGCCGCGCGCGCGCGAGGACGACGTCGAGTTCCACCGGTTCCGGAATGCGCGCGCACGCCAGCAGTCCCTGGTACATCGAAAATCCGGTCAACGTTTCCAACAGGGACTTCGGGCCGAGGAAGACGTCGATCGGCTCGGACCGCGCCTCGAAGAGCGGGCGCAACGCCTCGAAATGGTCCGCTGGCATGAGCGCCGAGATCATGGTCAAGCCGCTGCGCAGCAGGCGTTCCACCACCTTGTCGCCTTCGCCCACGAACAGACGGTCACGGTAATGCTCCACCTGCTGGCGCATGGTGCGGTACGGCGCCAGTTCGGGCAGGTCGAGGGACGAAATGTCACGGACGCGCAACACGCGCGGCATTTGATCCGGGGTCCTGGGGCACGGCGAGGACTCTCTCGCGTCGTTTCCCTTGCCGCGTTTGAACAGTTGCGGCGAAACTGGCGTCGAACCACGCGTTTCATTCCAGCATGAGCCCCTTGCGTCTCCTTGGCATCGTCGCCCTGGCTTCCTTCGCGGCGTGGCCGCAACCGCATCTGGCCCTCTCCGCCCGCGCTGCGGAGTCCTCCGCGCCCGCCTACGCGCCGCGCAAAGCCGGCGGCACGCTCGGCACCGTGGAGCGCAAACACCCCGGCCTCGACGAACTCCTCGCGCCCGGCGCCACCATCGAACTGCTCGCGGAAGGCTTCGACTGGTCCGAAGGTCCGGTCTGGTCGACCCGCGGCGACTGCCTCCTTTTCTCCGACGTGCCGCGCAACGTGATCTGGAAATGGCGCGAGGGCGAAAACCCGGTCGAGTACGCGCATCCCAGCGGATCCGGCACGGCGAAGGGA
>CAZYJB010000939.1:0-2358 GCA_964647675.1 uncultured Verrucomicrobiota bacterium
GGGCGTTCCGCCCTGGGCTATCGCCTCTCGGGCTTTCAGCCCGACTCGCCGGTCGGAGCCGGCGAGCCACCACCGCTTCCGTAGACGTCGCCGTGCAGGCGACGCTCGATCTTGGCCCCAACGGGGCCGAAGGAGATAGCCCAAGGCGCAGCCTTGGGTCTTCGTATCGAGGATAGGCGCAGGCCTGAAGGGCCGTCAGGTCGTCCACCTTGCGTCCTTTAGTCCGCCTTCCCCGACACCCAGGAGACGGCGTTCTTCAGCAGCGCCTGGTAGGCCGCGTGGCTGTGCGCCTGTCCGTCGTGGCCGAGCGTGAGTCCCGCCACCCGGGCCTTCGCGTGCTTCACCACGAAGACCTGCGGATAGGCCTTCCCCTTCTGGGCTGAGTGCGCCGTCGCCAGGACCTCGATCGCCGTGCCCTGGGTGTCCGGCTCGAACCAGTACAACTCATCCGTGATCTTGAAGGACGCCGGCACGCCCCTGAGCAGCGGATGCGCACCGCCGGTCACCTTCACCTCGAACTCACCAAAACGGTCGTGTCCCCGCGACCCGCCGCCCGCGAGCACGCGGTTGTAGTCCGGCCAGTCGGGCCAGTTGTACCAGAGTCCCGGATGCAGCAGCACGAGACCCTTGCCCGCCTGCGCATGGGACATGATCGCCTCACGCACCGCGGGATCGGGGAACGCCTTGTTGGCGCTGATGACGAGGACGTCGGCGGACTTCACGTGGTCGGCGCCGACATTCTGCGGCTCGAGATACGCCGCCGTAAACTTTCCGGTGCCGTTGAGCAGCGCGACATCGGCGACGTTGAACCAGCGCTGGTAATCGTGCGACGCACCGCCGCCGATGAGCAGCGTTTTGAGCCCCGAGCCCCAGGCGATGGGGGGCGCCACCGCGGCGGCGGAAGCGGAGGCGCCTTCCACCTTCAGGTTGGCGGGCGGGCGCGGCGGCGCGGCGGCCGCGGGCGCATGGGGATCCGCGATCTCGGCCGTGATGCCCACGAAGGTGGGGGCCACGTCGTTGGCGTAGCTGGCGATGGTGAGTTTCTCGACCACGGCGCGACGCGCCAGCGGCTTCGAGAAGTAGCGCACCTGACGTCCCTGCATGAGCAGTTGATCGAGATTCTCCAGCGCTTCCGAACCGGGGACATCGATCTTGGCGACGTAATCCGCAAACTCCACGCCGTTGCGCAGCACGATCTCCTCGGTGCCGCCCCCTGCATAATGGGCCGTCACCCGGGCGACCGGCTTGTCCTTCTCGCCCAGCGGAAATCCCCAGCCGGCCACGCCGCCCAGGAAGTGCAGCGACGCCACCGGGAGACCGACCTTCACCTCGACCTCACGCGGGTAGGTGCGCGACATCCCGGCGCCCCCTTGCAGCACGATGACGTTGTTGCCGGTGGGCGTGCGCTGCGGATTCACCACGTCGAACGGCACGTCGCGGTGCTTGAGCGTGCCCCATTTGCGGAAACGCAGGGACTCATCCCGCGACTCGGCGGTCATGTAGATGCCCCGCGAGGTGTTCGCAGTGAACGCCGTCGCGAGGTCGAGGATGCGGTATTTCAGGTCGTCGGCGCACAGGAAGGTGAGCAGATCGCGCATGCCTTCCGCGCCGAGCTGCTCGAAGCCCTCGGGCATGAGCGAGCGGCCGGTGGAACGACGCGAGGCGATGTTGTCCTTCCGGATCTCGGTCTCGGCGGTCTGGTTGCGCACGATGACCACCGCGTTGTTCTCGCGCAGAACGATGCCGTCGTAAGTGAGCTCGTCTTTGGTCTCGATGCTGACCGCGACGAAGTTGGGTTCCACCACCCGGTTGGGATCCAGGATGTGGATGAGGAGATCCTCCGGGCCGTGGGCACCCATGCCGGTGAGGCTGGGCGCGAAGTCGGCGCCCTCGTTCTTGTACTTGTGACAGGGCGCGCAATTGGCAGTGAAGAGCTTCGCACCGTTGGCCGCGTTGCCCGTCTTGACCGCCTCGGGTCGGAGCTGGGCGATGAGCGCCTCCTTCTCCTTTTGTTCGGGACCCTTGAGGTCGTCGATCACCTTGTTGGCGGCCGAGGCGACGTCCTTGTCCGCGTGGGTGCGCAGGCGATGGAGGTTCGCCGGACCGAGCAGGTTCGGATCGAGTTTCCGGTCCTTGAGCTGGTTCACGACGGCGGCCGACCAGTCGCCGCGCTTGAGGAGCTGCCCGTAAGCGGACTCGCGCAGGTCGAAGTCGAGGGTGGGCAGCGCAGCGAGCAGCTTCTCGCCGGCAACGGCGTCGCCGCTGTTGCCGAGTGCCTCGATCACGCGTCGTTTGAGCGCCGGCGAGGCCATTGTCGTCACCGGCGGCCGCCACACGCCCCGCGCCCGCCGCCTCCTG
>CAZYJB010000940.1:0-2357 GCA_964647675.1 uncultured Verrucomicrobiota bacterium
GGCATGGCCACGCTCGAGGGCCCGCTGCTCTCCATCAAGAGCGTGAACTCCCTTTCTCATTTCACCGACTGGACCATCGCGCATGTGCACACCGGCGCGCTTGGCTGGAACGGCTTCCTCACCTTCAGCCTGCTCTACTGGCTCATCCCGCGCATGTACCGCACGCGGCTCTATTCGGTGAAGCTGGCCAACTACCACTTCTGGATCGGCGTGCTCGGCATCATGTTCTACGCGGTGCCGATGTACTTCAGCGGCATCATGCAGGGCCTGATGTGGAAGCAGTTCACGGCCGACGGCTTCCTTCAGTACCCGACCTTCCTCGAGACGGTCATCCGGCTGCTGCCGATGCACCGGCTGCGCGCGGTCGGCGGCTCGTTGTTCATCGTGGGCGTCTTCATCATGGCCTGGAACCTCTACCGCACCGCGAAACAGGGAAGTTTCCTCGCCGACGAAGAGGTCCAGGTCCCGGTCCTCGACACGAAACCCCACGCACCCAGCACCGGGCATCGCTGGCTCGAGTCGAAGTCGTTCGTGTTCTCCGTGCTCGCCGCAGTGGCCATCCTGATCGGCGGCCTGATCGAGATCGTCCCGATGTACCTCATCCGGGAGAACGTCCCGACGATCTCCTCCGTCAAACCGTACACGCCGCTCGAGGTCCTCGGCCGTGACCTCTACATCCGCGAGGGCTGCGTCGGCTGCCACTCGCAGATGGTGCGGCCGTTCCGTTCCGAGTCCGAACGCTACGGCGAATATTCCAAGGCGGGCGAGTATGTGTACGACCATCCCTTCCTCTGGGGTTCGAAGCGCACCGGTCCTGACCTGCACCGCCTGGGCGGCAAGTATCCGCACGCGTGGCATTACAACCACATGGAGAATCCCAATTCGACGTCGCCGGGTTCCATCATGCCGCCCTATCCTTGGCTGCTGACGCAGAAGCTCGACACCGCCTCGCTGCCCGCGCGCATCGGGGCGTTGCGCAAGGTCGGCGTGCCCTATCCCGAGGGCTACGAGGCGACCGCCCAGAAGGACCTGGAGACGCAGGCGAAGTCGGTCGTGGAAGGTCTCAGAACGGGCATGATCGAGGCCGCGCCCGATCGTGAGATCATCGCGCTCATCGCCTATCTCCAACGGTTGGGCACGGACATCAAGGCGCAGGCCCAGGTCGCCACAGCCCAATAGCCAACCCCGTCTTCATCCCCAGCACCCGGAGTTTCCCATGATCAGAAACGTGCTCACCCACATCGGCGGCGTGGAGAACTACGGGATCCTTTCGATCCTCCTGTTCTTCACCGTGTTCACCGGCGCCCTCCTCTGGGCGCTCGGCCTCAACCGGCGCCACCTCGACGAAGCCGCACGCCTTCCCCTCGACGACGGCCGGCCCGCTGCGTCCTCGCCCGACTCCAACCCCCCCGTCCCGTGACTTCCCATGAATGATCCCAAGGATCCGCTGCTGCTCGAACACGAGGCCGACGGCATTCGTGAACTGGACAACAACCTGCCGCGCTGGTGGGTCTGGCTTTTCAACCTGACCATCCTCTTCTCGGTGGCCTACCTGCTCTACTACCACGTCCTGCGCATGGGCACGCTCCAGGCGGACGAGTACCGCGCGGAGATGGAGGTCGGCGACAAACTGAAGGCGACGGCCCTCACGCGCTTCGAGTCCGGACTCGCCGAACTGCAGCCTCTCCAGGACGAACGCGTGCTCTCACAAGGACAGCAAACCTATCGCACGCTCTGCGCGCCCTGCCACCGCGACGATGGTGGCGGCCTCGTGGGACCCAACCTCACCGACGATTACTGGATTCATGGCGCGAAGTTTACGGACAACTTGAAGGTCATCTGGAACGGCGTCCCGGAGAAGGGAATGGTGAGCTGGAAGGGCGTGCTGCAGCCGAAGGATATCCACGCCGTCGCCAGCTACCTCCAGACCCTGCGCGGCACCAAGCCGCCGAACCCCAAGCCGCCCGAGAACCTGGCGCCCGCACCCACCGGGCCGAGTGAGTTCGAGTGAGGCGGTCGTTCCGGACTTCACCCGCCCGCTGACGGGATCCATGATCTCCAACCCAGACACGGCCATGAAGAAACCCGCAGGCCCCGGACGCGCCCCAGGCGCGAACCCCGGGAAATCTGCGGTCGTGAAGCCGGTCAACTGGGGCGATTTCCGGGATCACCTCGCCACAGCGGACAAGGACGGCCGCCGTCGCTGGATCTACGCGCGCAAGCCCCAGGGCCGCCTGCACACGGCGCGCGCGTGGCTCAGCGTCGTGCTGCTCACCATCCTGTTCACGGGCCCGTTCATCCGCATCGACGGCAACCCGCTCCTCATGATGAACGTGGTGCAGCGCAAGTTCGTCATC
>CAZYJB010000941.1:0-2357 GCA_964647675.1 uncultured Verrucomicrobiota bacterium
GGTCCATTCCCGCCCGTCATGGGTGAGGACCTCGCCGACGCGGCGCCGCGAGAACATCTCGAACAGATCCACCACCGGAACCTCCTGCGCCGCGGCGACCTCGCGAATCGCGGCGGCGTAAGACGCGAGCGCAGCATTGGCCTTCTCATAGTCGGGCAGGGGCGCCGGCTTTCCCTCGAACGGCGGAGGCGTGACCAGCACCACACGCGGAACGACGCGCCACAGGTCACGCACCGACTCCGCGACAGCACGTCGAAAGTCCGGAAGGCCGCGGTCGCCGGCGATCGATTCCGCCGCGCCCCATTGTGCAAAGACCACCGTGGCGCCCAGCGCCGCGAGCTGGTTGGTGAGTGACGGGTAGTTCATCTCGCGCGGGCGGGCGGATGCGGTGTCGCCTTCCCAGGCCAGGCTGCGGAAGCGCAGATCGCGCCCCATGTGGGCCAGCGTGAGCAGTGTCTCGACACTTCCGTCCTGTTCCATGGACACCAGGGCGGCACCCCCCACCCATGCCACGACCTCTTTGGCGCGCAGCATGGGAACGGAAGTCCCGGCAGGCGTTGGCTGTTCCGCGCGCGTCGCAACGTCGCCGGCCAGAAGCACGAGGGCGCCCACCGCCGCCTTCCACCAGCGCGTACCGACCATCCGTGATTCGCTTCGCAAGACCATGTGGGGTCGCAGTAGCTACCCCGGACGCCGAACCATCTCAATGCCGAACCCGCACCGCGATCGGCCAGGGATCTGCTTCACGGATCTGATTGCACCAAGAAAATGCGAGGAACTTGAGGGGACTGGTGGGAAGCCGTCTCACGATCGAAACGCTTTCCTTCGTGGTCTTCGTGCCTTCGTGGTTCAAATCGGACCTCCACGGAAACCGCTGAACGTATGGGCGACTGCACGGATCGGGAATCACCACGAAGTCGAGAAACACACGAAGGAAAGCGGCCCGACGTTTCGATCGCTTTGTCTCCGCCATCGGAACTGCTTCTGAAAGGAAGCCGGCCAAGACGGGCTGTCATCAACGACTTGCGGGGCGCGGGGATCCATCCCAACCTTCCCGCGTTCACGACAGCCCTCACCCACCGATCCTGCGCCTCTGCCCGCCCGTCCCATGAAGCGATTGTCCTCCGGTCTCCTCCCCTCCCTCGCCATGGCCCTTACCGTCTCATCGACTCCGGAAGCCGGCGCCGCCACGTTCGCCCAGGATGTCCGCTTCCTGCGCCAACACACCCAGGTGATCGTGCTCACCGATCCGACCGGCCAGGCCCAGGTCGCGGTCGCACCGCAGTGGCAGGGTCGCGTGATGACCAGCACCGCGCGCGGTGAGAACGGCGTCAGCTTCGGCTGGGTCAACCGCAAGCTCATCGCCTCACACCAACTCCAGCCGCATATCAACGTCTTCGGCGGCGAAGACCGATTCTGGCTCGGACCCGAAGGTGGACAGTTCTCCATCTTCTTCGCGATGGACGCTCCCTTCGACCTCGAGCACTGGTTCACGCCCGCTCCGATCGACACGGAGGCGTATGAGGTCATCGACCTCGCGCCCGACCGACTCGTCTGCCGGCACCGCTTCGATCTGAAGAATTACTCGGGCACGGCGTTTCAAGTGGAGGTCACGCGCACGGTCCGTCTGCTCTCGGCCGAGGAAACCCAGTCCCAGATCGGCGGCCAACCGCTTTCCGGCGCCAAGGCCATGGCGTTCGAGACCATCAACACCCTGCGCAACGTCGGCTCCGCGGCCTGGACGAAGGATTCCGGACTCCTTTCCATCTGGATCCTGGGAATGTTCAACGCCTCGCCCAAGTCCACCGTGGTCGTGCCATTCAAGGCTGGCCCGGAATCCGACCTGGGCCCGGCCGTGAACGACGCCTATTTCGGCCAGGTGCCCGCCGATCGCCTGAAGGTCCTCGACGGCGTGGCCTACTTCCGCGCCGACGCGCAGCATCGCAGCAAGATCGGTGTCTCCCCGCGTCGTGCAAAGCCCGTTCTTGGAAGCTATGATTCGCAGGGCCGCGCCCTGACGCTTGTGCGCTTCACGCTGCCCGAGGGTGTTTCCGACTACGTGAATTCGGCCTGGGAAATCCAGGCGCAGCCGTACGGCGGCGACGTGGTCAACAGTTACAACGACGGCGCTCCCGCCCCCGGCGCTGAGCAGCTCGGCCGTTTCTACGAACTCGAAAGCTCGTCCCCGGCCCTGGCCCTCCAGCCCGGCGAGTCCGCCACGCACCGCCATCTCACGGTCCACGTGCAGGGCGCCGTCCCGGCCCTCGATCAGGTCGCGCAATCCACCCTGGGCGTGAAGTTGGAAGACGTGCGCCAGGCATTCGCGAGGTAGGACGGGGCGGTGGATGGGATTACCC
>CAZYJB010000942.1:0-2356 GCA_964647675.1 uncultured Verrucomicrobiota bacterium
GCGGCAGCCGCCGTGTCGCGGGCCGGCGATCGCAGTTACAGCACGCTCTCCTACCGGACCGTCACGGTGGTGTTCCGCGACGCCAACGGACAGGAAGTCAGCCGCGCCTCGCATCGCGCCAACGACTTCGGTTCCTTCTCGGGCTCGTTCACCACGCCGCGCGGCACGTTGACCGGCCACTTCTCGATCACGATCGAGGACGGACCACCGGGTTCACACTCGGTCCAGGTCGAGGAGTACAAACGGCCACGCTTCGAGACCGTGCTCGATCCGGCTCGCGAAGGCGGGCGGCTCGGGGCCGAGGTGCGCATTCCCGGGCGGGCCACCACCTACGCCGGCACCCCGGTGGATGCCGCCAAGGTGCGCTGGACCGTACGCCGCCAGATGCTCTTCCCGTTGTGGTGGGGATGGCATCGGCGCCCGCATCCCTCGGGCTTGTCGCCGCAGGAAATCGCGCACGGCGAAGCCACGACCCGCGCCGACGGCTCGTTCGAGATCGCCTTTACCGCCACTGCCGATCCGCAGTCGGGCGACACCCCCGAAGCGACCTTTTCCTTCGAGGTCACCGCCGACGTCACGGACTCCGCCGGCGAGACGCGCTCGGCGTCGCGTGCGGTGCGCTTCGGACGCGCGGCCATCGCGATCGAAAGTCCGGCGCCCGACTGGACCGTGGCGCGCCAAGCCTTCCCGCTGCGCATCACCACGCGCACGCTCGATGAACTTCCCGTGCGCGCGAGCGGGGTGGTGAAGATCCACCGCGTCCGGCAACCCGACCGCGTGCAACGTCCGACCTTCGACGAGCCGGCCTACCCACGATCTGGCCGACGCGCCATGCCTTCCGAGACGCAGGAGGTCGACCGCTGGCCATTGAGCGACCTGGTGGCCGAGGTGCCCTTCACGACAACCGCTACCAACGGCCTCGCCGAACCCTCCTTCACGCTCGCCGCCGGTCCGTACCGCGCGGTGATCACCGCCGACGACGGCCAGGGCCGCACCGTCACCGCGGAGGTCGATTTGCGCGTGCGCGATCCCGAAGCCCCGACTGGCGCGACTCGTGTTCCCATCGATGTCGCGGCGCCGACCTGGACCGTTGAGCCGGGTGGCGAGTTCATGGCGCTTTGGGGCACCGGATACGACTCCGGACGTGCCCTCATCCAGGTGGAGCATCGTCAGCGGATCATTCAGCAGGCGTGGACGCCCGAGGGCCGCACCCAGTTCGCCTTTCGCATGCCCGTGACGGAGGCGATGCGCGGCGGCTTCACGTTCCACGTCCTGTTCGTGCGCGAGAACCGCATCCACCGCTCCACGCATCGCGTCGACGTGCCGTGGTCCAACCAGCAGCTCGAACTCGCGTGGTCGACCTTCCGCTCCCGCGTGGAGCCCGGGCAGGCGGAGACCTGGTCCCTCATCGTGAAGCCGCCCCGCGGCGGCCCCGCCCTGACCGCCGAGATGGTGGCCACGCTTTACGACGCGTCTCTGGACCAGTTTCTGCCCACGTCCTGGCCGGACGGGTTCGGAGTCTTCCACCAGGATTACTCGGTGGTGTCGCTCCATTTCGGGAATGACGCGACCTGGCTCGACCGCGTGCACGGCCGGTTCCGCGTCGCTTCGGAGAACGTGAGCCTGACGTACCGGCACTTTCCGGCGGAGCTTGTCGAGCGGCGCGGGAATCAACTCATGCGGCCGATGCCGATGGCACGCGGCGGTATGGCCGGGCGGGCCTTGGCGGAGTCAGCGCCAACTCCGACGACGCTGAACTTCGCGATGGCCGACGCCAGCCTTGCCGCCGCGCCCGCAGCGATGACCGGGGCTGGCGGCGCCATGCTGATGAAGCGAGACGCGGGAGCCGGCCCCGAGGCGTCGGCACGCGCTGCAGCACCGCCCGAACCCGCCCTGCGCCGCAATCTCCAGGAGACCGCCTTCTTCCTGCCGCATCTGCTCACCGATTCCGACGGCACGGTGCGCCTGGAATTCCGGCTGCCGGATGCGCTGACGCGCTGGCGTTTCATCGGCTTTGCGCACGACCAGCGCCTGCGCGCGGGCCGTCTCGAAGGTCAGTCGGTGGCCGCGCGCGACCTCATGGTGCTGCCCAACCCGCCGCGCTTCGTGCGCGAAGGCGACGAGATCGAATTCTCCGCGCGCGTCATCAACAAGTCGGAGGACGTGCAGACCGGCACCGCGCGCCTGGCACTGACCTTCGCCACCGGACCTGGCACCGGCACCAGTGCCAACGCCGCGCTCGGCGTGGAGAACGCCGACGTCTCTTTCGATCTCGCCGCGGGCGCGACGCGCGCCGTGACGTGGCGGCTCAAGGTTCCCGATGGCGCCGGCTTCCTCGCCTACGAAGTTTCCGCCC
>CAZYJB010000943.1:0-2355 GCA_964647675.1 uncultured Verrucomicrobiota bacterium
GCTCGCCCGGACTGGCCGTGTAGAAGACCTGGTCGATGCCGAGCATGACGTTCTCGTACGCCGTGAGCCACGGCAGGAGCGAGGGCGATTGGAAGACGACGCCGCGGTCGGGGCCGGGTCCGGTCAGCTCGCGGCCGGCGAGGATGATGCCGCCGTCGCTGATCGAGTTCAGTCCGGCCAGCATGGAGAGGACCGTGGACTTGCCGCAGCCCGAGTGCCCGATGAGGCAGACGAACTCACCGCGTTCGATGCGGAGGTTGAAGTCCCTGACAATGACCGCCGGGCCGGCGGGGGTCGGGTACGACTTGGACAGATTGGAAAGTTCGACGTAGGCGTTCACGAGACCTCCACGGTTTCACGTTTGACTTCGTGTTTGCGGATCGGACCGCGCCGACCGCCGAGCAGGGATCGCGGTGCGTCGAGGTTCTCGGGCTCGAGCTCGGGCAGGATGAGACGTTTCGAGACGGCGACGCGCTGCGAGTGCTTCGACGCGATCATGAATTCGAAGATGCGCCGGCGCAGTTCCTTGAAGCGCGGGTCGTGGTTCAGTGCGCGGCGGTCGCGCGGGCGCGGGATGTCGACCACCATCGACGGTCCCAAGGTCGCGCCGGGTCCGGCACTGAGCGGGATGATGCGATCGGCGAGGTAGATGCCCTCGTCGGGATCGTTGGTGATGAGGACGACCGTTTTGCGGGCCTCCAGCCAGATGCGCGAGATTTCGTCCTGCAAGGTGGCGCGAGTGAGGGCGTCGAGCGCGCTCAGCGGTTCGTCGAGCAGCAGGATCTGCGGGTCCATGGCGAGCGCGCGGGCGACGCTCACGCGCTGGCGCATGCCGCCGGAGAGTTCCGACGGGCGTTTGTGACGGGCGGGCGAGAGGTTCACCATCTCGATGTGCCGGTCGACGTGCTGCGCCTTCTTGGCGGCGGACCAGTTGGGGAAGACCTGGTCGACCGCGAGCCGGATGTTGCCGGCGACGCTCAGCCAGGGGAGCAGCGAGTAGTTCTGGAAGACGATGCCGCGATCGGGCCCGGGCTGCGTGATCTCCAGATCGTTGAGCGTGACCGTGCCGGAGTCGGGCTGGGACAGACCGGCGACGAGGTTGATGAGGGTCGACTTGCCGGCGCCGGAGTAGCCCACGATGGCCACGAACTCGCCCTTTTCGATGTCGAGATTGATGTCGCGCAGCACCTCGTGGCGCGAGGGGCGGGGGCCGAAGCCCTTCGAGACACCGCGGAGTTGGAGGAAGGCCATGGGAGAGGGAGTGGGTGGGGGAATCAGGCGGTCTTGAAGCGTGCCTCGACCACGCTCATGAGGCGGTCGAGGGCAAACCCGACGAGGCCGATGGTGGCGATGCAGAGGATGATGTGCTCGTAAACGAGCGCATTGTATTCCTGCCACAGAAAGCCCCCGACTCCGGGACGGCCGGTGAGCATTTCGGCGGCGACGATCACCAGCCACGCGATGCCGAGGCTGAGTCGGAACCCGGTGAACATGTAGGGCAGTGTGGCCGGGATCAGGACCTTGGTGAGCGTCTTCCACCGCGACAGGCGCAGCACCTTGGCGACGTTGAGGTAATCCTGCGGCACCGCGCGCACGCCGACCGCAGTGTTGAGCACCGTGGGCCACATCGCGCAGACGGCGATGGTGAACAGCGCGCCGAGCTCGGACGCGGATTTTCCCGCGCCCATGAAGAGGATGATGCCGAGCGGCAGCCAGGCGAGGGGTGAGACCGGACGCAGGATCTGGATGACCGGATCAAAGATGCGCGTGAACGTCTGGGACAGGCCGAGAAGGAATCCGAGCGGCGTGCCGAGCACCAGCGCGAGGAAGTAGCCCTTGGCCACCAGGATGAGCGAATACCAGGTGAAACGCAGAATTCCCTGATCCATCTCACCCCGCTTCTCGAACGGTTTGAGAACGTATTCCTTGCTCGCCTGCCAGGTCTTGGTGGGGTTGGGCAGTTCCGGCGCCCAGGTGGCGCTGGAGAGGTACCACGCGACGATGATGGCCGCGAAGCCGATGAGCGGAAGGACCAGCCAGTCGAGCTTGAATCGTTTTTGCATGGGAGAACGGGAATGGCGGGATGGACGCGCGGGGTTCAGCCTTTGAGCGCGTGGATGGGGAAGCTCTTGGCGTACTCCTCGGGATTCGCCGGATCGAACGTCTTGCCGTCGAAGAGCGTCTCCGGCTTCTCGTCGAGGCCTCCGTGGGTGTAGCCGATCTCCTTCATGGCCTCCTCGTAGATGTCGGCGCGAAGGACCTGCTTGGCGACGCCGTCATAGTCGGGGGCACCAGTGACCATGCCCCAGCGGCGGAACTGGGTGAGCCACCATTTGGCGAACTTGGGCTGCGGGT
>CAZYJB010000944.1:0-2352 GCA_964647675.1 uncultured Verrucomicrobiota bacterium
CGAGCCACCTTCCCCTCGCGGGGAAGGACGGCGTTGGCGCGCGCCGTGCTCCCCCGCGAGGGGGAGCTGTCATCCCGGACTTGATCCGGGATGACTGAGGGGGCGGCCGCGCCACGCCTCCAATGCGCGTGAATCTAAACCTTGATGTCCACGCTGTCCGCCGGCGGCTGCTCGGGCGATCCAAGCGACAGCACCACTTTCGCCGCCCGCAGCGTGCGCTCGCCCAGCAAATAACCGTGCTGCACCACCTCCGCGACGTGCCCAGTTGGCGCTGCAGATGGAATCTGCGCCACGGCCTCATGGACCTTGGTGTCGAATTTCTCGCCCTTGTCGCCGATGCGCTTGAGGCCGTTGCGCGCGAACGCGTCGAGCAAGGTGCGCTCCGTCAGCGCCACGCCGTCGAGCACGTTCTTCGTCGCTTCATCCGTCGCGCCCTGCGCCGCCGCCGCATCCAGCGCGCGCGTCAGCGCGTCCGCCACCGGCAGCAGATCATTCGCAAACCGGTCGATCGCATAGATGCGCGCTTCGGCCGCCTGCCGCTCTGCGCGCCGCCGCGTGTTCTCGACCTCGGCCAGCGCGCGCAGCAGCTCGTCCTTCGACTTCGCGAACTCCGCTTCCATCGCGGCGATGCGGTCTTCCTGCGCCGGCGCTTCGGCAGTCTCGGGCGTTTCGTTAGCTTCGTTCGGTTCCGACATCAGACTCCTCAACGTTCCGCGCGGCCATCGAGCACCCGGCCGACGGCGCGCGCTGTATAATCGACAACGGGTATCACCCGGGCATAGTTCAGCCGCGTCGGGCCGATCACGCCCAGCGCGCCCACAACCTTGCGCTCCGCATTCATATAGGGCGCGACGATCAAGCTCGACCCCGACAAGGAAAACAGCGGATTTTCCGAGCCGATAAAGATCTTCACCGCATCCCCGGCCTTCGCCAGATCAAGCACTTGGACGAGTTCCTTGGTCTTCTCCAGATCGTCGAACAGATGCCGCACCCGCTCGAGATCGGCCAGCGCCTGCGTGTCCTGCAGCAAATTGGCGCGCCCGCGCACGATCAGCGCCCGCCCGCCGGCCGGATCTTCGCCGGACCATTCCGCCAGCCCGTTCTCCACCAGGCTCGCCGCCGTCGCATCCAGCGCCGCACGGTCACGCGTCAGCGCCTCCACCGCCTCGCTCCGCGCCGAAGCCAATGTTTTCCCACGAAACCGAGCATTCAGGTAATTCGTCGCCTCCACCAGCGAGGAGGGCGTCAGCCCCGGCGGCGTGGTGATGATGCGGTTCTCGATCTGGTTGTCTTCGAACACCAGCACCAGCAGCGCTTGTCCGGGCCCGATCGACACCACCTCGGCGTGGCGCACCGGCGCTTCGCGCTCCGGCGTGACAACCAAACTCGCGCCGCCGGCCAAGCCCGAGAGCAACTCGGACGCGGCAGCGAACACATCCTGCGGTGCGCCCGCATGCGCGATCCGCGCGTCGATCTCCCGTTTCTCCGCCTCGTTCACCTCGCCGAGCTGCAGCAGCGAGTCCACGAAGAACCGCAACCCTTGCTGCGTCGGCCTGCGCCCCGCCATCGCATGCGGCGCGTCGAGCAGGCCGAGCGCGGCCAGATCGGCCATCGTGTTCCGGATCGAGGCCGCCGAGAGCCCGACACCGCCTTGCCGCGAGAGCGTGCGCGAGCCGACCGGCTCGCCGGTCGCCAGATACGCCTCCACGATCTCGCGAAAAATCTCGCGCGAGCGGGCGTCGAGGGCGGAAAGGTCCGGTCCGGGCATCGGCGGTGCTTAGGTAGCGCCTCGCCGCCCCGAAGCAACCAGGCGGCGCAACCGGCCGCCGCCTCGGTAGACGTCCGCGCGCGGCGCGAGCTAAGAACGCCGCCCGGAGGACACGGAATGTTCCCGTGGCGGACGAAAAGCGCCCTGCTGATCGACTTCGACAACGTGCACCTCACGCTCCGCAACCGTGGGCGTGATGATTTCGCACTCCGCATCCCGCAATGGCTCGCCTGGCTCGAAAGCGGGACGTCCGATCCGATGGGCCGCCGTCGCTTCCTCACCAAGCGCGTCTATTGGAACGGCGGCTTCGATCTGCACCGCCGCGTCTTTGAGGAAAACGGCTTCGAAGCCTTCGCCTGCCGCGGCCACACCAATTTCAAGAAGAGCTCCGCCGACATCGTCATCGCGCTCGATGCGATGGAATTGCTTGGCGAGTACAAGGCGCTCCAGGAAATCGTCATCCTCACGATGGACACAGATTTCATTCCTGTCGTCAGCCGTCTGCGCAACAAGGGGATCTCCGTTGTCGCGATGGGCAATGAAGAGAACTCGTCGGCCGCAACGTTCCGCGAATACGCCGACGC
>CAZYJB010000945.1:0-2344 GCA_964647675.1 uncultured Verrucomicrobiota bacterium
GACCATCGCGCGCTGGAAAAGGGCATTCATCGGAGGCTGACTCCATTCCGCTGCAGTTCGGCGCCGACTTCCGCCCAACTGAACCGGAACTGCGGATTGTCCTGTCGGTAGAGTTGATACACGCGCCGTGCGACGCCCACGTTGCCTTGCGATTCGAAGATGCCTCGGATCGAGGTCTTGTTCGCTGTGACGAGTCCGTTCTGGAGGATCTCCCCCTGGATGCCGCGGATGTTCGCGGTGAACTCCTCCATGAAGGCTTCCACGCCGGCATAGCGTCGCTGCGGGTTGTGCGCGAACACCTCCAGGTGGTGCGCTTCGTGAAAGAGCGTGTTGACGAGCCGCTCGGAGCTGAGCCCGCGGCGGACAAAAATGTCGGAGGGAACGCGCGTGTCGAAGAACCCGTACGATCTGAGGCCACTCACCTCGGTGATGTTCACCATCCGGTGATCGAGCACGGCGCGGATGTAGATGGTGTCGTCGGCAGCGCGCGCCGCGGCCGCATTGAAGTCCGCATGAAACGCGATCGTCCGCGGCTCCACGGCACCCACCGCGCCGGCGGCGCGCCCTGCCCCGGACGGTTGAATACCGGCGGGCCCCCTCAACGCCGCAGCGAGATCGTCCTGGGTCGAACGCGCCGCGGATGACATCGAAGACCGTGCCGCGCCGGAGCGCGCCGCCGATTGCGTGGCGGTCTCCGCTGCTTCCCGCGTGAACTGGCTGGCCGCACGATCGGTGGCCACGCGGGCGGCGGTGTCGTCCAATTGCCGGGCTGCGCCGGCCGTGGCTGCGGAGACCGTGCGGCGCGCCTCCTCGATCACGACGCCGCGCGTCGCCTGGGCGGCAGTTCCCTCCGCCGCGCGACGGCTCAAGGCGCTCACGCCAATCTTGCCCAACGTGCCGACCGCCTGCGCCGCGGCCATCACATCCCCGGCCGCTGCGACCCACTCGCCCAGGGTGACCTCGGTCCCCACATCCAGTTTCCCGGCGACCGTGCCCGCGCCCGCGCCCAACTGAAACGGCGAGACCACCACCTCCGCGGCGAACTCGCCGGCCTTCGCGACATAGCCACGCCAACGTCCGGCGCCGTCCTCGCCCGACCATTTCGCCAGATCACGCTTGAGCAACGCCATGCCCCACTTCGCACGATCGGCCATCACCGGGTTCCGCAGATCCGCCTCGGTCAGTCCGTTCTCCTGCAGCATGCGCCGATGCTCCTCGTCCATGCGCTGGAGTTCGCGTTCCGCCGCGGGGCCAGCCTTGTATTTCGCCAGGGCATCGGCCCCCTGGGCCTCGATGTCGGCCTCCAACTGCATGTTGATCGCTGACAGCTCCGCCTTGGCCTCGGACAACCATTGGTCGGCTTCCTGCGACGATTCCGCGGCCAGTCCCGTGGGATCGGTGAAACGCAGCGGATTCCCGTGGGCATACAAGTACCGATGGAGACTCGGCGGGGTGCCGACGTCGCCGTGGAAGGGATCCTGCGACGTGAAGCGTGCCTGCTCGTCGTCGTAGTAGCGGGCGCCGAAATAGTGCAGGCCCGTCTCGGAATCATGGTAGTGCCCGGTGAACTGCCTGGGGTTCGACGATGCCCCATGGCGGTTGCGCACGGCGCCCCAGGCATCGTACTGGTATCCGGCCTGCACAGTCCCCGCAGGCTCCAGCAGGTGGACGACGCTGCCCATGGGGTCATGGAGATAGAACTGACGATCCATCGCGGCGCCCGCGGGCGTCGCGTAGGCCAGCAGAACACCGGCGTACTCATAGGAGTGCTGCGGCGCGTGCGAGCCCGCCGCTCCCGCGTACTCCATGACGACCGCGCTCTCGTCGTGGAGGTACCGGGATTCCCCACCGCCCGGGGCCACTTTCTTGGCGCGCAGTCGTGCCTCGTTGTAGTCGAACCGGGTGACGGCGCCCGCCACGTCCGCCACAATCATCTGGTCGCGTGCATCGAACTGGAACCGCTTAACGTCGGCGCCCTGGATGCGCGCCACCTGGTTCAGATTCGCATCGTACTCGTACTCGATGCTGCGTGTCGGATCGTCCAGATCCTCGATGCGGGTCAAGGCGTTGACGCTCCCGTAGGTGGTCGCGGGCCGCGCCGGAAGTTGCGCGTAATGATAAACGCGGTTCACCACGCCGCCGCCCGCCGGATCGATCCCGCGTTCGCTCAGGCGGTTCCCATTCGCCGCATAGGTATTGGTCAGGGCACCGCCAGCGCCGAACCGGCTGGCCGTAAGGCGGTTCATCCCATCGAAGTCGAAGCTGTTCGTGAACGTCACGGCCGCCAGCGCGCTCTGAAGCTCCGTCTGCCGGGTGCGGTTGCCGGCGGCGTCGTAGGCGAGGG
>CAZYJB010000946.1:0-1359 GCA_964647675.1 uncultured Verrucomicrobiota bacterium
AACCTGATCGTGAGTCCGGAGAAGGGGTTGTGGCATTGCATGGCGTGCGGGAAGGCGGGCAACGCGATCCAGTTCGTGGCGGAGCACGACGGGATGAGCTTCCGCCACGCATTCGAGGTGCTGGCGCACGGGCAGGGGGCGGCGTTCGCGGCCCGGACGCTGACGCAGACCAACACGGTGCCGTGCCTGCCGTGTCCGCTGGATCCTGAGGCGGACGACGCGACGCTCTTCGCGCAGGTGGTGGGCTACTACCACGAGCGGCTCAAATCCACGCCGGTGGCCCGGAGCTATCTGGCTGGCCGAGGCCTCGACGACGAGGAAACCATCACCCGCTTTCAACTGGGCTTTGCCGACCGGTCCCTGGGCCTGCGGTTGCCTTACCGGAACCGGGACGAGGGCGAGCGGTTGCGGCAGCGGCTGCAACAACTGGGGCTGTGGCGCGAGTCCGGGCACGAGCACTTCAATGGGTGCGTGGTGGTTCCGTTCCACGACGCGGCGGGCAAGCCGGTGAGTCTGTACGGGCGGCGGATCGGCCCGGGGACGGTCCGGCACCTGTACCCGCCGGGGCCGCATCGGGGGTTGTTCAACCGGGAGGCCTTCGAGAATGACGAAGTGATCCTGTGCGAGGCGGTGATCGACGCGTTGACGTTCTGGCGGCACGGGTTCCGGAACGTGACGGCACTCTTCGGCACGGAGGGGTTCACGGAGGAGTTGTGGGAGGCCCTGGCAAGAGTGAAGCGGGTGCGTCTGGCGTATGACGCGGACGAGGCGGGGGATCGGGCGGCGGAGCGCGATGCGGAGCGACTGAGGCGTGCGGGGATCGATGTGTTCCGGATCCGGTTCCCGTGGGGGATGGATGCCAACGAGTACGCGGGCAAGGTGACGCCGGCCCGGCAATCGCTGGCGCTCCTGGTGAACTCCGCGATCTGGCTGAGCCAGGCGAAGCCTGGACCCAATGCGGCTGCGCCGCCCCTGCATGAGGCCATGGTCGTGGACGACATCACCGGCGAGCCGTTGCCGATCGTGACCCATGAATCCATTAACACCGGCGTGGGGTGGGCCCCGGCTCCGTTTGTTCCGGCTCCCTATGCCGAGGTCCTCGCGCAGGCGGCCGCTTCTTCCTCTTTAGCTGCTTCTGTTAGCGGCTCACAGGAGCCCGCGGCTAAAGAGGAAAAGGCCGTGGCCCCTGGGGTGGGTGGCGTGGTTCCGCCCGTGCTCCAGGTCCGAACCGTGTGGGAATGCCGCGGGGACGCGTGGTTCCTGGAACTCGACGGCCGCGAGTACCGGGTGGCCGGTCTGGAGAAGACCGTGGGCACGGACGCCTTGAAGGTGACCCTGCGCCTGCGCGTCACCACGGCC
>CAZYJB010000946.1:1369-2334 GCA_964647675.1 uncultured Verrucomicrobiota bacterium
TCGGTTCCATCTCGATCAGGTCGATCTGACGCGGGACCAGGAGCGTCGCCGGTTCATCGAGCGGGCGTCGGAGGAAACCGGCCTGGGGCCCGAACTGGTGAAGCGGGATCTCGGGCGGTTGCTGCTCACGGTGGAACAGGCCCAGGCGGATCTGGCCAGGCCTGAGGAGGGAACACCCGTGGTCACCCTCACGCCGGAGGAGCGCGAGGAGGCGTTGGCGTGGCTGCGGGCGCCGGATCTGGTGGGGCGGTTGCGGGAGACGTTCCGCAAGGCCGGCATCGTGGGCGAGGAGAACAACGCGCTGGTGGCGTATCTCGCGGGCGTCTCCCGCAAGCTCGACCGGCCGTTGGCGATCATCGTGCAGAGCGCGAGCGCCGCCGGGAAAACCACGCTGATGGATGCGGTGCTGTCATTCTTCCCCGAGGAAGAGCGGGTGAAGTACTCGGCGATGACGGGCCAGAGCCTCTACTACCTGGGCGAGACGAATCTGCGGCACAAGATCCTGGCGGTGGTGGAGGAAGCGGGCGCCGAGAAGGCGAGCTACGCGTTGAAGCTTTTGCAGTCGGAGGGGGAACTGACCATCGCCTCGACGGGAAAGGATCCGGCGAGCGGCAAGATGGTGACGCAGGAGTACCGGGTGGAAGGGCCGGTCGCCATTTTCCTGACCACGACAGCGATCGACCTGGACGAGGAGTTGCAGAACCGGTGCCTGACGTTGGCGGTGGACGAGAGTCCGGAGCAGACGGGGCGCATTCACCGGGTGCAGCGCGAGCGCCGGACATTGGCGGGTCTGATGGCCCGGCAAGAACGCCAGACGGTGTTACGGGTGTTGCGCAACGCGCAGCGGCTTCTGACGCCAGTGGAGGTGCTGAACCCGTATGCGCCGGCACTGACGTTCGCGACTGGACGCACGCGCAGCCGGCGGGATCACGAGAAGTACCTGACCCTGATCGACGCCATCGCGC
>CAZYJB010000947.1:0-2333 GCA_964647675.1 uncultured Verrucomicrobiota bacterium
CGTCAGATCCTTGGCGGTGAGCACGATGACCGGTGGTGTCTGCGCCCCGCGCGCACGCAGGCAGGCGAGAAACTCGAACCCGTCCATCTCCGCCATCATCAGGTCGAGGAAGATGAGATCGGGTCCGGCGCGGTCGAGCGATTCGAGTGCCAGCCGGCCGTTGGCTGCGACCTCGGTCTGCCAGCCGTCCCCGCTCAGATGACGCGCCAGCAGCGCTGCGGCATCGGGGTCGTCCTCGACGATCAGCACCCGCCGTTGACCGCCATCGGCCGGCGCGGCGCCGGTGCTCGCGCGCAGGCGCTGGAGGACCCCTTCGAGCTGCGCGCGATCGATGGGTTTGGTCAGGAACTCACGCGCCCCCAGCGCAAAGGCACGGCCGCGGTCCTCGTGAATGGTGACCACCGCCACGGGAATCGATGCGGTGGTGGGATCCGCCTTGAGCTGGGCCAGGACGGTCCAGCCGTCGAGGTCCGGGAGCCCGATATCGAGAGTGATGGCCACGGGTTTCAAAGCGCGGGCGCGGGCGAGTCCGGTGGCTGCATCTGCGGCCCACTCGACGCCGAACCCACCACGCGTGAGCACGCGCGTCAGCAGATCCCGCGCGGCGGCATCGTCGTCGATCACGAGCACCACGGGCTGCGGACCCTCCGGCCGCGGCGGCGGAAGGACGGGCGGCGCGGTTTCCACCGGCCGCGGCGTCTCGGCGTAGCGCAGCGGCAGGCGCAGCGTGAAGGTGGCGCCTTCCCCCAGCCGGCTCTTCACGGTCACGTCACCGCCCAGCAGACGCGCAAAGCGGCGGCTGATCGCCAGTCCCAGGCCGGTGCCACCGTAGCGCCGGGTGGTCTGCGCATCGGCCTGTTCGAAGGGCTGAAACAACCGCGCCTGCTGCTCCTCCGACATCCCGATCCCTGTGTCCGAGACCTCGAACACCACGGTCTCGGCACCGGCGCGTGCGACCCGCAGACGCAGGGTGCCGTTCTCGGTGAACTTGGCGGCGTTGCTCAGCAGGTTGAACAGCACCTGGCGCACCTTGGTGGCATCGGAATGCATGGGCAGCCGTTCGCTTTCGCACTCGGTGACGAGCTGGTTGCCGTTCCGCGCGACCAGCGGCTGGAGGGTCGCGGCGACTTCGCCGACGAGGCTCACCACATCGAATTCCTCGGCGAACACCGTCATGCGGCCGGCCTCGATCCTGGAAAGGTCGAGCACGTCGTTGATCAGGGTCAGGAGATGCCGACCCGCTTTGTGGATGCGCTCGAGATCGGGAACCAGGGCGCCCTGCTGCAGGTCGCCGGCCTCCTCGATGAGCATCTCCGAATAGCCGATGACTGCGTTCAACGGGGTGCGCAGTTCGTGGCTCACGCTGGCCAGGAACCGCGATTTCGCGGCATTGGCGGCGTCGGCGGCATCCTTGGCCACGGTCAGCTCGCGACGCTGCGCCTCGATCTGCTCGTTGGCCTGCAGCAGCTGGCGGTTTGACACCGCCAGATCGGCGGCCTGCCGCTCGATCCGTTGCGCCGTCTCCGCGAACGACCGCGCCAGGTGCACGGAGGTGGCGCCGAAAAAGAGCACCACCCCGAGTTGGTTGAAGCTGATGCCCCCCAGCAGCGGCACGTCGAACCACACGCCCGACCAGAGCAGCAGCGTGCCGAGTCCGAGGCCGATGGTGCGGCTGCCCGGCAGCTTCGCCTTCCAGGCCCGCACGGCGATCGACACGACCTGCAGGAGGCAGATCACGACCACGACGAAGGACGCCACCGAGATCACGCCGCCGAAAAACAGCCAGTCGGTCCACCCGATGCGATGCAGCACCGCCGCCGCGGAGGCCGCCACCGCGGTCAGAACGAGCGCCTGCTTGGGCGGCCTCTCCGCAGGCGCGAACAGCACCTGGAACAGCCGCCAGACGACGACGCCCAGCACGGGCAGCACGTCGCGATTCAGATCGTAGGTGGCGAAGCCCGGCCAGCTCGTGACCGCGCCCAGCCCACTGATCACGGCGAAATAGAGGTGCGCACGCTGCCTCGGCTGGAAGCCGAAGAGCAGTCCGTGCATGAGGCAGAACGCCGCCAGCACGCCGCACACAAACGCAATGCCGGCCATGTCCGCCGCCTCGAGCACCACGTTGCCACCAGGCTCGGGTCCTCGGTCGTCCACCACCTCCCGCACCGCGGCGAGATCCTCCACCCGCGACGGCAGCTCGCCGGGCTCCCGTCGCGCGCCGTCCATCAGGCGAACGCCGGGCTCGTCACGCTCAAACTCCAGGTTCACCACCAGGCCCGGAGTCCCATCCGGCAACGATTCGAAGAGCGCGGTCAGAATCTCCTCGCGGGTGC
>CAZYJB010000948.1:0-2332 GCA_964647675.1 uncultured Verrucomicrobiota bacterium
TTGCCCGAGCCGGTGGCCGGGCTCGCCGACGCCGGACGCCCGACATAGGTGAGCGGATGCCGATCGCCCAGGCGGTCGCCGAACTGGGCTTTCAGGAAACGCAGCGCGCCCATATTGGCCGGCTCCTCCTGCACCCAGATGGCCGGGGTGCCCTCGGCGTAGGATTCCAGGGCCGCCTGGATCTCCGCCGGACGCAGGGGATACAATTGTTCGAGCCGGACGATGGCGACCTCGTCGACGCGCTTCAACTTCTCGCGCCGTTCCACCAGCTCGTAATAGAGCTTGCCGGTGCAGAGCAGGACCCGGCGCACGGCCTCTGCTTTCGCCACGGCATCGCCCATCACGCGGCGAAATGTTCCCATGGCGAGATCCTCCAGCGTCGAAACGCAGGCGGGGTTTCGCAGCAGGCTCTTCGGCGTCATCACCACCAGCGGCTTCCGCGTCGTGCGCAGGACCTGGCGGCGCAACAGGTGGAAGTACTGGGCCGGTGTGCTCGGGTTGCACACCTGGATGTTGTCCTCGGCCGCCAACGCCAGGAATCGCTCGAGCCGCGCGCTGGAATGCTCGGGTCCCTGACCTTCGAACCCATGAGGGAGCAGCAGCACCAGACCCGACAACCGCCGCCACTTGTCCTCCGCGCTGACGATGAACTGGTCAATGATCACCTGCGCCGCATTCACGAAGTCGCCAAACTGCGCCTCCCACATGACGAGCCCGTCCGGCATGTCCAGGCTGTAGCCATAGTCGAAGCCGAGCACGCCGGTCTCGCTCAGCGGGCTGTTGAAGACCTGGAAGGGCGCCTGGTTCGGATCAACCGCCGACAGCGGGGTGTGCGTCTTGCCGGTCTGCGCGTCGTGCAGCACGACATGCCGGTGACTGAACGTGCCGCGCTGCGCGTCCTGGCCCGACAACCGGACCGGCGTGCCGCCGCGCAGCAGGCTCCCAAAGGCCACCGCCTCCGCCGCCGCCCAGTCGAGCCCCTGCCGTCCCGCCGCCATCTCACGCCGCGCCTCGAGCACCTTCTGGATCTTGGCGTGCGGCTTGAAATCCGCCGGCACCTCGGTCTGGCGCAGCAGCAGGGCTGCCGCGTCCGCCACCGGCACGCCGGTGTCCACATCCACCACGTCCTGGTCGCGCCCGCCCACAAACTGGCTGCGCGCCCAAATGCCCGGCATGCGGTCCTGCGGCGCCTGATACCGCTCGCTGGTCGCCTCGCCCAACTCGTCCTCGAGCCGCTTGCGGCAGGACTCGGCGACCTGATCGGCCTCCTCGCGCGTGACGCCGCCCAGCTTGAGCAGGTGCTCGAGATAGCCCTCACGCACGGTCTTGCGCCGCGAGATGGTCTTGTACAGGAGCGGCTGCGTGAAGGCGGGTTCGTCGGTCTCGTTGTGTCCCAGTCGGCGGTAGCCGTACACGTCGATGAACACGTCGCGCTTGAACTCGGCGCGGAACTCCAACGCCACGCGCACGCACAACGCCACCGCGTCGGGGTCCTCGCCGTTCACATGGAAGATGGGCGACGCGAGCATCTTCGCCACATCGGTGGCATAGGCGCTCGACCGGCCGTCCCTCGGACTGGTGGTGAATCCGATCTGGTTGTTGACGATCACGTGCAGGGCGCCACCGACGCGATACCCCTCGAGCTGGCTGAGATTGAGCGTCTCCTGCACCACGCCCTCGCCCGCAAAGGCGGCATCCCCATGGATGATCAACGCCATGCAGCTGCGCCGCCGACGGTCGTCGATGCGGTCCTGCTTCGCGCGCACGCGTCCCAGAACCACCGTGTTCACGAACTCGAGGTGGCTCGGATTGAAACACATCGAGAGATGCACCCGCCGCCCCGTCGCGGTGGTCCAGTCCGAGCTGTGGCCCAGGTGATACTTCACGTCACCTCGGCCGATGTAGAGGTCGGGATCCTTGTCGGCGAATTCGCGGAAGATCTGCTTCGGGCTCTTGCCCATGATGTTCGCCAGCACGTTCAGACGGCCGCGATGCGCCATGCCGAGCACGACCTCCGCCACCCCCTGGCCCGCCGCCTTCTCGATCGCCAGATCGAGCACCGGAATCAGCGTCTCGCTGCCCTCGAGCGAGAAACTCTTGGCGCCCGGAAACTTCTTGCGGATGAACTCCTCGAACATCACCGCGTCGGTCAGCCGCGTCAGAATGCGCAACTGCTCGTCGCGCGAAAGCTGGATGCTGGCCTCGAGCGGCTCCAGTCGACGTTGCAACCAGCGGCGCACCTCGATGTCGTCGATGTGCATGTACTCGACGCCGACGCTCCCGCAGTAGGTGTGCCGCAGCCGATCATACAACTCGCGCAACGGCATCTGCC
>CAZYJB010000949.1:0-2329 GCA_964647675.1 uncultured Verrucomicrobiota bacterium
AGGGCCGCGAGGTGATAGCCCGGGGCGGTGCCCCGGGAAATCGGGTCTCGGTTTGAATTCCTAAAGATTTAGTTGACCGGGTCGCGGCTTCCGAATAGGGGTATGAAAACTAAATGATTAGGAGTTCGGAGCGGCCCGGGGGGTGCTTCGGTTCGGTCCGGACCCGACGAAGGAGACGTACATACCATGGCACGACGAGCATCACGCACACTCACCGACGGGGAACATCGCATCATGGAGGTGCTCTGGGAGAAGGGCGCCGCGACGGTGGCGGAAGTGGCCGAGGCGTTGTCCGGCAAGGACGGCTCCGCCTACACCACGGTGCAGACGATGATGCGCATCATGACCGACAAGGGCTATCTCGCGTGTCGGAAGGATGGGCGTGCGTTCGTATTCCGCCCGCGGGTCGAACGGGACGCGGCGGCGCGGAAAGCGGTGCGGCAGGTGCTCGCCAAGTTCTTTGGCGGTTCGCCCGGGGAACTGGTGCTGAGCTTCCTGCGCGAGGACGATCTCAAGCCGGAGGAACTGGATGAGCTGAAGCGCCGCATCCAGGCGGAGGAAGGCCGTGAACCCGACGTGGAGGACTGAACGATGAGCGAGATGCTGACTCCTTATCTCGAGCGCGCCCTGGGTGGCGCGATGACCGGGCTCTACCAGGGATTGCTGGTGGCGCTCGGGGTGTGGGTGGCCCTGCGCGGACTGCGGGCCTCCAATGCGGCGACTCGCCACGCCGTGGCGTTCGTCGCGCTGCTGGGGGTCGCTGCGCTGCCGGTGGTTCAGGCCCTGCGCGCGCCACTGGCTGAGGTTCCCGCTCCTGACCGTGACGGGACCGCGGAAGCGGTGGCGTCCGGCGAATGGATCACCAGCGCGTCGGCGCTGGTACCGGGAACTCCAGCGCAGCGCGGCGAGGGGCTCTGGGTGGAGGCGATCCGTCCGGACGATCCGTACTTGGAGACCGCCGCCGACGGTGACGGGCGATCGGAGCCCGACGTCGCGTCCGCGGGCGGGGCTTGGGCGCCCGTCTTCGACCCGGCGCTCTCCGATCTGGACGTGGTGTCGGTCCAGGGAAAGGCGAGGGAGTCCTGGATGGCCGACGCTCCAGTCGCGCTGGGACTGGGCCTCTTGGCCAGCGCTCGCGAAGCGATGAGTGCGTGGGTCGAAGTGATGCGGGCGGCTGCCCAATCGTTTCGCGACGCGGGTTGGCTGTCCGGTTGGACACTCCGTGTGCCCGGATCGGTGGCCCTGGGAATCGTTTCGATATGGGCGGCCCTGGCGGGGATCCGCTTGTTCCGCCTGGCGGCCCAGTACCTCGCCCTGCTGCGCCTGCGCCGTCGCGCCAAACCGGCACCGGCGGCCATGGTGAATTCGTTCAGGGCCGTGGCGGAGACCATGGGCGTGCGGCGTCCGGTGGCGCTCGCGTCCACGCCCGAGCTGAACTCCCCGATCCTCGTGGGGTGCTGGGCGCCGACTGTGCTCATGCCCGCGGCGCTGTGCGAAGGTCGCCCTGAATCGTGGGAACCAATGTTCATCCATGAACTGGCGCACGTGAAGCGCGGGGATGTCTGGACCAACCTCATCCAGCAGGCGGCGACGGCGTTCTACTTCTTCCATCCGGCGATGATCTGGCTGTCGCGGCGTCTGGCCGTGGAGCGGGAGATCGCTTGTGACGACCACGTGCTGGCGGCCAAAGGCGCGCCCCGCGCGTATGCCCTATTCCTGACGGAACACGCCCGGCGAATGCAGGGACCTGCGTGGGTCGCTGCACCGGCGGCGTGGAGTAACCCAAGTCAACTCAAAGAAAGAATTCACATGCTACTCGATACACAACGCAATGCTTCGCCGCGCCTCGCACGGATGCGCGCCGGGGCTTGGACGACTTCCGTGCTGTTGCTCGCCGGTCTGGCCTTCTATGCCGCGCCGCGGGTTTCCGTGGCCGGTTCCTCCGATACCGTGGAACCGCTGACCGAGACCGAAATCGAGATCGCTGCCGACGCGACGGTGGAAGCGGAATCAGACGTCGCGGTGGACCTGAGCGCCGATACCGTGGCGGCGACCGTGGTCGCCCTGGAGCCGTCGGCGGACGTGTTGGCCGCCGTTCACATCGAGGCCGAGGCCCACCCCAAAGTGAAGGTGAAGGCTCCGCGCGCGGTCACCATCGTCGGACCGGGTGGTGACGTGCTGGTGGCCCATCCGCCGACGCCCCCCGGCGTCGTAACCGAGCATCCGGTGTTTGCGTTGCCTGTTCCCCATCCGACTCCGGGAGCAGCCTCGAAACCGCGCAGTGCGCCGCGGCCGCCCAGTCCCAGTGCACTCGCGGTTTCAGTGGACG
>CAZYJB010000950.1:0-2329 GCA_964647675.1 uncultured Verrucomicrobiota bacterium
CCACGGCCCGCTCCAGCTGGGCGGCGTCGCCCGTCACCTCGACCGGTTCGGCGCGTACCGCGAACGCGACGCCGCGTGGCGTTTCCTCGACACCGGCGTCGCGCCGTCCGCGACCTGGACCCGCCGCGACTTCGACGACAGCGCCTGGCGATCCGGTCCGGCCCAGATCGGCTACGGCGACGGCGACGAAGCCACCGTGGCGGGATTCGTCGATGCGGATCCGACTACTGCCGGCGTGCAGAAGAACCTGACCACCTGGTTCCGCCATCGGTTCACGGTGGCCGATCCGTCCCAGCTCAGCGGGTTCATGCTGCGGCTACTCTGCGACGACGGCGCGGTCGTGTCTCTCAACGGCACTGAGGTCTCGCGCGTCAATCTGCTCACCGGTCCCATCACCCCGGAAACCCGGGCCATCGCATCGGTGGGCGGCGCCGACGAGTCGGCTTTCACGGAGTTCCTGCTCGTTGACGCCGGATCCCTGCTCGCCGCCGGCGAGAACGTGCTCGCTGTCGAAGTGCACCAGAACGGCCCGGACAGCTCGGACATCTCGTTCGATCTCGAACTCACGGCGCAGGCGCGCACGGGCACCCCCGATCCGGATCTTCAACTCGCCGGCCCCACGCGGGTGCGCGCCAGGACCCGCGTCGGCAACGACTGGTCCGCGCTCGCCGAAGCCTATCTTGTCCCCGAGGCGACGCGGGCGCCATCGGCCGCCAACGTCGCTTTGAGCGAAATCCACTACCATCCCGTGGATCACGACGACGCCGAGTTTCTCGAGTTCCTCAACCCGACGGCACGCGGTGTGGATCTCTCCGGTTGTTCGATCAGCAACGCCGTCCGTTTCCGCTTCCCCGCGGGCACGGCGCTGCCTCCGGGAGAGCGCCTGGTGGTGGTGCGCGACCCGGCCGCGTTCGACTCCGTCTACCCCGCCAGCGCCGCGCCCATTCGGCGCCTGGGACCGTGGGAAGGCGCGCTCTCCAACAGCGGCGAATCCATCCGCGTGCATGCGCGGGACGGCACGCTGCTCTACGAATGCACCTTCCGCACACGCGCCCCGTGGCCCGCAGCGGCCGACGGCGCGGGTCCAAGCCTCGAATGGTCGGGAATGCTCCCGCTTCCCGAGGAGGTCGCGAGCGCTTCGGCCCTCCTGAACAACGGCATTTCGTGGCGCGCCAGTGTGCTGCGCAACGGGACCCCGGGTCGCGCCCCATCGACGGTCGCGTCCGGCACCTACGACGCCTGGGCTGCCGTTCGTTTCCCGCCCGGAACCTCCGATGCCCTGCGGGCCCACGCGGCGGATTTCGACGGGGACGGCACCAGCAATCTGACCGAATACGTCTTCGCGCTGTCGCCGACTGAACCGGACGAGCCGCGCGTGGAAGTGTCTCGCGAAGCCTCCGGCTTGTCCTTCCTGGTGGGCTACCGGGAACGCGTGGCGCCGGTGGAATACGGCTATCAGTTGGAAGCCTCGACGGATCTCGCGCGCTGGGAAACTCCGGCAGCGCCGCCCACGGTCGTGTCGCGTGAACTGGACGGCACGGAGGGAGTTCGGGTTCGCGTCCGGGTGCCCGCCACCGCGGACAACCAGGCGGGTGCCGGGACCGGACGCCTGTTCCTCCGCGTGCGCGCGACGGCGAAGCCTTGAGTACCCGGCTACTCGCGCGCCGGCGGACGGCCTACCGATCCAGGACGCCGTGGTCTGCGGTGGCGGGCTCGCGGATGTCCATCAGGGTCGCCCTTCCGCAGCGCGGGCACGTGCGCAGGGCACGTGCATCATCCCACGAGGTCTCGTGCAGCCGCCCGCGCCAGCCACAGCGCTGCTTCAGTCCCGCGTACCCGGCGATGCAGAACACGTCGCAATCGGACCATTCCCGGGCCGGCTCGCGGTCGGGTGGCAGGTGGGTGGAATCATTCGACGGGCTCATGGGACCTCGGCGCCGAGATGATCATCGGCAGCTTCCTGCGGGCGCCTCAGGGAGAAACTCGACTAGCAAAACTCGCATCGCCGGATTCACGCCGGCCGGCCGGACCCACGGTAAGTCCGTCTCAGGGAGGTCTGTTCCCATTCCCAAGGCGGGGAGACATCCCCTGGCGGCCTTGCACAACACATTCATGACCTCATGATCTCATGACTTAACGCGCCCCGAATCAGACCGGGCCCAGCATGAACCACTCGGGGATTCCGCGGCGATAGGACTTCCGCCATACCGTCGGGGGATTCTCTTAGTGGAGATCCTGTAGATGCAGGCTGGATCAATAGGACTATCGCTCTATCCATGCGAAACACGGGTGGGCAAACCCGCGATGATCTGGCACCTTCGAGTCGTTG
>CAZYJB010000951.1:0-2328 GCA_964647675.1 uncultured Verrucomicrobiota bacterium
CCTGCATTGGTGACTACGCCCACCGTACCTTCTCGAACCTCCGTCCAAGCACGCGCTCGGACGATGTTCCGAGCCAGTCCTCGAGCACCGCAGCGTATACCGACCGGAAATCCACGGAGAACCGCGGATCCCCATTCACCAAGGCATCCGGCGCGAGGTCCGGATGCTTGCCGATCACGCGCCGCGGCAGCTTCGCGCCCATCAGAAACACCGGACCGGCCGCCCCATGGTCGGTGCCGCCGCTGCCATTCTCAGCCACGCGCCGCCCGAATTCGCTGAACGACATGACCAGCACACGATCCAGGTGCCCCTGCTCCTTCAGGTCGCGGACGAATGCAGAGGTCGCGTCCCCCAGCTCCTGCAGCAACCGCGCATGGTTCGCGAGCTGATTGGCATGGGTGTCGTATCCACCCTGCGACACGTAGTACACGCGCGTCGGCAGGCCGCCCGCAATCAGCTGCGCCACGCTGCGCAGCGACTGCGCCAGCGGGGTGCCGGGATACTCCACCCGTGCCGAGGTCTTCTTCAGCGCCGCCGCGATGCGATCGCTGCTGACGCGCGCGTCGAGTTCGGTGCGATCCAGAAAATCGAGCACGCGCTCCCGCGCCGGGGCGCGGCCGGACAACTCTTCCACGCTTCCCCCCGCGGCGGACATCTCGGCATCCACCTCGTCGCCCATCATCGTGGAAGAGCCGCCGCGCGCCCGGCGCGGCGCCTCGAGAGTCACGCCGGTGGGTGTCTTGGCGCTGAAGGCTTGCGGCATCTGCCGGCCGAGGTTGACCCCCACGACCGGATCCGCGCCGGCACAGGCGTGATCGAAATAACGCCCCAGCCAACCCTCGCGCTCAAAGCGGTTCGAATCGCTCGCCGTCTGCCAGATCTCCATCGAGCGGAAATGGGAACGGTTCGGATTGGGATACCCGACCCCCTGGATCACCGCGAGGTGTCTATCGTCGGCGAGCCCGCGCCAGGCGCCCAGCGACGGATGCCAGGCCAGGCGGTCATCGATCGGCAGCAGGCTGCGCTCCGCCAGGCCGAGGCGCGGACGCGCCCGCCGGTAGTCGTCATGGTCGCGCGGCACCACGGTGTTCAGTCCGTCGTTGCCGCCGGCCAGTTGCAGCACCACGAGAATGCGCGAGTCCTGATCGTGTCGCCGCCCTGGTGGGGAATCCGCGGCGTCCGCCGCCAGGGAATCCCAAGTACCCGCGATGAACGTGGGCACGGTCCACGCCAGCGCCCCGCCCACCATCGTGTCGCGCAGGAAGGCGCGCCTCGTCTTCAGCTCCGTTCGCATGGTCGTCTCGTTCTCTCCAGGTCGTTCAGGTCAGTTGATAATCCGTCGAACGCAGCACCGCCGCGACCGCCCGCAGCACCGCTCTCGGATCCGGAACCGCGTCGTCGCCGAGAATCTCACGCACGTCCTCCCGCAGACGGGGACGCAGCGAAGACTGGAGGAAGCGCGCCTCCAGACGGCGGATCACTTCCTCCCGCCGCACCTGCGTGCCCCCCAGCAGGCGCCGCGCCTCGTCGGTGGCGGCGCTTCCGTCGCGTGTTCGCGCGCGCCGATCGAGCCGTTCACGCAGGGCCGCCGCCCGCGGTCCGGACCGCCCCTCGGGAATCCCGTCGCGCCCCAGCACCAGGACCGAGGCGTACTGCTGTCGCAGGGTGAGCGAACTCGTGTTGATCCAGGCGACTCCGCCCTCCCAGCCCTTCACATTGGGCGGCGCGAACAGCTCCTGTCCGAGCTGGCGCAGCACCGGAAGCACGCGCTCGCCCGGAGGCAGGGGCCGCTCGAGCTGGCGCAGCGCCGTTACCAGCCATTGCACCGGACCCTTGATCTGCGTGCGCACGACCGAAGGGTCGTAGAAGGCGGCGCTCCGGAACATCTGCCTCAGCAGCGGCGTGAAGCGGCGGCCTCCGCCCTCGAAGGTCCTCGCCAGGGCCTCGATCGCGCCCTCGGGCCAGGCGTCGCCGACGAAATGCCGCCAAAGTTTTTCGCAGACAAACCGCGCTGCCTGCGGCTGCGCCACGATCTGATCGATCACGTCCCGCGGGGTCAGACGTCCCGTTTTTCCGAGCACTTTTTTCACACCGTCGTCGTGTGCGCGCGGCCGCCATGCGGCCTCCTGGCGCACGCGATCCAACGTGAGCCCCGTGAATGCACGCGCCGCTTCGCGCACGTCCCCCTCTTCGTAGTGTCCCTCTCCCAGCGCGAAGAGTTCCATCACCTCGCGCGCGTAGTTCTCGTTCGGCCGGTCGCGCCGGCTCTGGGCCTGGTCCAGCCAGATCAACATGGCCGGATCCCGCGTCACGTCCATCAGCAGCTCC
>CAZYJB010000952.1:0-2321 GCA_964647675.1 uncultured Verrucomicrobiota bacterium
CGATGTGGAGGCATCGGGGCAGCCCCACCGACTCTTCCGCGCGCGGGCGCCGGGCATCGAACTTGACCAGGCGCAGGACTGGTGGAACGCCAACGCGGTCACCAACTACTCCTATCGCTTCGAGCGTTTCGCGCAGTTGCCGCCGCATGTGACCAGCGCCCTCGTCACCGTGCAGCAGGGCAGGAAATCGATTCGCGAGGCGACCGCGGACGGCGTGCCCCTCGAGGCGCCGGAGTCGGCCTTGTTCCCCTCGATTCCGGAACTGTTCGCGGAGTTGGCCAAAGCGAAGGCCGATGCGATTCGTCAGGTGTGGATCACGTTCGATCCGGTGCACTCCTTTCCCGCGCGTTGCACCCTTGATCGTCGCGGTGGATTGGACGGGGGATCCACGGCCCTGATCCAGTACCGGGTGTCCGGATTCCGCGCGAACGAGGCGCCCTGAAAGTCGGTCCGAAGTGCCGTGAATCGCCGCATCGGGTGCGTTTAATCGTGGGTTAAGACAGGGCGCGTACGGTGCGCGCATGGTGCCGATGCCCATGCCGTCCGACCCGACTGCTCCGTCGCGGTGGACTGGCGTTGGCGTCCGGCGGGCGGTTCTGGCTCTGCTCGGAGCGGGCCTGCTTTTCGCTCTGCCGCGTTGGGCGGCGGGCGCCGACATCCTGTTGCGAGCCGATGGAACGACCGCGCTTCATTCCGGGAGTGTTCCGCTGCATCTCCCGTTCGGTGTGGGGCTCGACCGCCTCACCTTCGAAATCGGCTTCGCCACGCGGGAAGCGGGTACCGCGGCTGGATTCCTCGATGCGCTGAGCGTGTCCCTCCAGCCGGTCGCCGAGGCACGCGGAGCGGTGCTGGTCGCGGCCGATGCTGCGGGAACATTCTGGCTGCCCCCCAATCCCGGCGGTCTCGACGGTCACGAGGCCGCGCTCGGGTACGAGGACAGGCCGTGGCCGGATGGGATCTCCGGCGATTGGCTGTGGAGCGCGTCATTCTCGGTTTCACTGACCGTGCCGCTGATGTGGCAGGACTGCGGCCTGCTGCTGTATGCGGATCTCTTTGACAATCTCAATGGCCAGGCGTCGGTGGCATCGCTGCGCGATGTTCGAGTGACGCCGCGCTCGTCGTACTTCCTGCTCGAAAGCGCCTCGTCGCCGCAGGGGCCGTACGCCGTCGAGATGGGGGTCGCCAGCGAAGTGGACGGGGCCGCGCGCGCGATGTCATTGCCGCTGGGTGGGTGGGCGAGGTTCTACCGGCTCCAGGCCGATTCCGAGGTCGCCCTGCGCATGGTGGCCCCGGACGCGGCGGCGTGGCATTTCAGCTACGAGTTTCCTGCGCCCGAGCCGGCCCTGGAGATCGCGTCACGGCCGGAAGGGCCCTACACGGTCGTTACCAATGCGACGCTGGATCTGGCGGCGCGGGCGTTCACCACGCCTGCGCTGGCCGCCGCACTGGGACCGCGATTCTACCGCGTGCGCAGCCGCGTGCGCGTGGCCGTCACCGGCTTCGTGCGGGAAGGCGCCTCGTGGAAGGTGCGTTTCGAGTACCGCCCGCGCGTGTTCAATCTTCTTTCGAGCGCCCAGCCTTGCGGACCGTTCGCCCACGAACCAAAGGCCGAGTTCGACACCGCGCGCCAGGTCATCCGCGTTTCCCGCCGCGAGTTTGTGCGCTTCTTCCGTTTGGCGCAGTCCGCGGAGCGCGCACCGGTGCGGCTGCGCACGGTGGAGCGCCGGGCGCAGGGCTGGCGCATCCCGTATGAAGTGATGAGTTCTCCTGACTCCCCATGAGTGCCCGTATGAGTGTTGCGCGTCAGGCCGGGTGGCGGTTCGGGCTGGTCCTGGCGGCCCAGATCCTCGCGACGGTTTTCGTTCGGGCACAGACCGCCGATGCGCCAGCGAGACGCCCGCTCACCACCGCGCATGGCGTGGTCACCTTTGAGGACGTGACCGCACGCACGCGACTCCAGTTCGTGGCGATGCGTTGGAACCGCAGTGCGGCGGCGTGGCAGGCGGAGGTGATCGTTCACAACCTCAGCGCGGCCGCCATCGGAGGGCCGGTCGTGGTGGCGATCCTGGACGCACGCGGCACGGCGGGACCGCTGGCTCCGGACAATCCCGCGAACGCTCCGGCAGGTGAGCCACGGTTCTGGGAGGTGACGGGAGTGCGAGGCGAAGGAGGTTTGGAAGCGGGTGAGGCGACGCGTCCGCGCACGGTCTCCCTGTCCCGCCTCGGGAACCAGGCGCCGGTGCTGGAAGCGCGCGTGCTGGCGGCGGCCACGCGTCCTGGCGTGGTGGAACCGCTGGCCTTCGCCCGGACGCTCGACGGCG
>CAZYJB010000953.1:0-2318 GCA_964647675.1 uncultured Verrucomicrobiota bacterium
TGGCGATCTCTCGTTCTACAGCCCGGGCATGGCGCCGGAGGAGATCCGCAGCGCCACGCCGGTCTGCGACGGTCGCTGGCATCACGTGGCGGCATGGATCGGTGTGTCGGAAGTCGTTCTCTTCGTCGATGGGCGCGAAGTGAAGCGCACCGCGGTCCTGCGCCGAGTCGCCGCACAACCGCGCGGCGCGCAGTTCGCCATCGGGCGCCTCGTCGAAGGGGGCTTGGGGTGCCACGGGCTGATCGAGTCCGTGCGCCTCAGCACCAAGCCGCGCGCGGGCGCCGATTTCGGCAGCACGGCACTGGCTGCGGACGCGGACAGCCTCGGCATCTGGACCTTCGAGACGGAGAACGACCTCGATGGCTGGTCGTCCCTGGCGGCCACGGTGCCGGCCCAAGGCCCATCCCAAACGCTTGCGTCGTTTACGCCCCCATCCCCGGCGGCGCCAACTTCCCCCCAGCCATCGCCCGAACGTCCGCGCCCCGCCCAAGGCGTGAATCGCGACGAACCGTGGCTCCAAACCGAGGACGACTGGGTCGACGACCGCTGGAACCGCACCACCCAGGGCCGCTGGCAGGTGTACACATTCCCGACTCCCACCGGTTCGGTGCGAAAGGGCCTCGCGATCCGGCTGGGTGCCCCGGCCGACGCCAGCGTCGTCTACGACCTCGAGACCGGCCAATGGCGTCACGCGTGGCAGGGCGGGTTCCTCACCTTCGATGCCGTGCGCTTCGGCCTTCTCAATCCACCCAAGCCCGCGGGGCCCTCGTTGCTCTCCCTCGGACCCAAGGCGGGCTGGATGGGCGGCCCCTTCCGATGGAATGGATTCGCTGTTGCCGGCGACCAGGTGGTTCTCGACTACGCCGTGGGATCCCTCGCGGTGCGTGAGTCGCCTGGCAGCCTGCCCGCGGTCGAAGCCTCGGTGCTGGTGCGCGACTTCGAGTTCGGTCCGCACGAAGGTTTCACGGCCAGCCTCTCGTTGCTCGAAGGCGACCGCACCCGCCAGACTGAAGGCGAGGTGGCCGGACGTCGCTACGCCGGTTTCAACGATGGCACCACCTTGACCGCCGTGGTTCTGGCCGGTGATCCGCACGCGCGCCTCGTCCTCACCAACGGCACCTCGATCACGCTGCAGATCGAGCCAAACTCGATGCGCACGCGGACGCGCGTCTTCTATTTCATCGGCAGCCCGCGCCGAATCTCACAGCTCGAACCCGCCTTCGAACTGGAGGGAACGCCGGACAATCTCGCCGAGCGCATCCTCGCTGCCCACGGTCCGGACGCTGAACCCATCGTGGTCAAGGGCCAGCCGGGCCCGGCGTCAGAGGCCTACACCATCGACACCATCCCGGTGCCCTACGAAAACCCGTGGAAGGCTCTCCTGTTCTGCTCCGGCATCGGCTTCTTCAGCAACGGCGATGCTGCGGTGTCCACCATCCACGGCGACGTGTGGCGCGTTTCCGGTCTCGATGCCGCGCTCGCTCGCGTGGCATGGCATCGCATCGCCTCCGGTCTCTATCAACCCCTCGGTCTCACGGTCGTGAGCAACCAGGTCCACGTCCTCTGCCGCGATCACATCGTGCGCCTTCAGGACATCGACGGCGATCGGGTCACCGACTACTACGAGTCCTTCAGCTCCCTCATCGACACTTCCGCCGGTGGCCATGACTACGTCACCAGTTTGGGACGCGACCAGGCGGGACACTTCTATTACGTCGATCCCAAGGGCGCGCATCGGATCTCTCCCGACGGCCGAACGCGCCACACCATCGCCGCCGGTTTCCGAAATCCGAATGGCATGGGCGTCAGCCCCGATGGCGCGATCGTCACAGTGGCCCCCCAGCAGGGCACCTGGACGCCTTCGTCGGTGATTCACGAACTGCGCGACGGTGGCTGGTACGGGTATCCCGGCCCGAAGCCCGCGCCCAACCGGCCGCTCGGCTATGACCTGCCTCTTTGCTGGATCCCGCACCGCATCGACAATTCGTCCGGCAGCCAGGTGTGGGCGCCGGCCTCGGACCGCTTCGGACCGCTCGCCGGCCAGATGCTCCACCTGTCCTGGGGACGCTGCACGATGATGCTGACGATTCGGGACATCGTCGACGGCGTGGCGCAGGGTGCGGTCGTCCCGCTGAAGGGACGCTTCTTGTCGGGCCCGATGCGCGGCGAGTTCAGCCCGGCGGACGGACAGCTTTACGTGGTCGGCGCGCAGGTCTGGCAGACCGCCACCGCGCGCGACGTCAGCCTGCAGCGGGTGCGCTGGAAGGGGCGTTCACTCGCGCAGCCGGTAGGTTGGTCGCTGCATCCCGGCGTATTGA
>CAZYJB010000954.1:0-2316 GCA_964647675.1 uncultured Verrucomicrobiota bacterium
AGGTACGACTCGCGCAACGCCGCCCACGCCGCGCGTTCGCCGTCCACAAGCTCGCGATGAAACGCCGGTAGCGCGATCACACTCGACGCAACGCCGATCAGCACGTGGCTCGGCGTGTCGTGGGTCCACAGCGGATTCAATCCCAGCTCCCCGATGGATCGTTCCCAACTCGCCCACCGCGGGCCGCCCACACCACCGAAGAGACTCATCTTGCCGAGTTCGTGGTCGCCCAGCGTGGTGAGCAGTCGGTCACCAAAGGCGCCGCGCAACTTCCCCAGACATTCCTGCGCGCTGGCCAGCGCCGCATCGTCTGCCACTCCGATAAACGCGCTGTCGCAGGAGTAGTCGCCATTGGCGATTACCAGGTCCGGGGACGCCTCCCGCGCCGCCGCGATGAACGCGTCGAGTTGATGGTTGTGCGCCGTGGGATCCGCCAGCCAGAACCAGCGTCGGTAGAGCCTGGCAAATTCTCGCAGGGCCGGATTACGAATCACACGCCGCTCCCAACCAGCGCGTGCGCGCTCAGCGGCGCCGGCGAGGTGGATGTCGCTGACCACGAGCAATCGCATGGGCGCGGATTCGTCCGGGGCGCCGCGGTGGAACGCTCCCCGGCGCGGCGCGGCGCGGATACCCAACCACATCGGAATACAAAGTCTGCAATAAACCCCGCGCATCTCGCGTTATCCGGTCAGGAGCCACTGATGACGCGGAGCGCAGACCCCTTCGAACCGAATGATCCCCTGCCTCACGGGCGAGGTCGCTGCCGGCGCACGGTCCGGATCCGACTTCGGCGCGCGCGGTTGCCTGCCCTCGCCGGTGTGGGGCGCCGTCGCTGGCGTGGGGTGGACGCGATGCTCGACCCGGAGTCCCACGCTGCGGCACTCCCTGCGGGTTCCCTGGGCGTGACCTCACGGGCAGACGTCCTGTCCTTGGGGTCGGATTCCAGAGGGAGTCGGGGCATCGCCTCCCGGGTGTGGCTTTGGCGGATCCTGGCGATGATCGTCGCCTGGGTGGCCTTCGGAGTCGCAGTGCGGGGCGCGACGCTGCCGGTACGCACCTTCCTGGATTCGCCGCCGCGCTTCGAGGCCTTGCTCCTGCATCGGGCGTTGAGCGTGGCCCCGGTGGCGTTCCGCAACCGCAGCGAGGCCGACGAGTTCGTGCGGCGCGTGCGGGCCGGCGAAATCAAGCCGGCCGGACAGAATGCCTTTTACGAGATCCGCTACCAGGCCGAGCCCGCCGCCTTCTTCCTGCGTCTGCTCGAGGATCCCGCCGACTTCGAACGCACGACCGGCGTCCGGGGCACGCCGTTCGCTGGGCGCTACGCGAGCAACTGGTGGTCGATCCTCGCTGTGAAACCGGCGCAGATCCAGGTCCTCAATTCGTCGGACGGCCTGGACATCGAGCCCGGTGGCAAGACCAACGCCTACCACCAGGGAAACGAACGGTGGGCCACTGAGTACCTCCGGTTGGGTCTTGTCGACGTCCTCGAATCGACCGTGCGCTGGCTGGATGAGGACTCCCGATTCGAGGCACGGACTGAGTCCGGCCAGATCTGCGACGGTCGCGTGGAACCCGGGGCCCAACCTTCTTCGGTCCGCATCGCGCTGGACTATCGCGGTGTGGCCTCCGGCCGTTTCGTTCACCTGCAAGGCACCAACGACGGGAACGTGTGGATCCCGCTGGCCATCCAACTCGTCGACTGGCGGGATCGACCTTCCAACACCAACGCCTATGCACGTTACGACGTGCTGGAGTATCGACTGTCGTCGAGGCCATTGCCGCGCGAACGGTTTTCACCCGAGCCTTATCTGAGCACCAATGATTGGTGGGTCGAACTCGAACGGGGCGCGCACTACGTCCTCCGCACAGAGGGAACCAACCTCGTGCGTACCCTCGTTGAGGCGGAGCCAGGACGCCTCGACCTGCGTCCCATTGCCAAGGTTTTGCTCCTCGTCGTCCTCGCGACGATGGCGGTGTCGACGATCCTCGCCGGCATCGGTTGGCGCAGGCGCTCCGGTCGGGCCTCGCGTCGTCGGGAGCAAGATGTCCCGACCGAACCATGGAGGTAGCTATGTTCAAATCGGCCAAACATCGGTGGGTACGACGCATCGCGGTTCTCGCCACCCTCACCATCGTGCCCGCCACGTCGCCCGCCCAAGCCCAGTCCTGCTTCGGAGCGCAGCAGCAGACGGTGTGCAAGTGCACTTCGTGTACCTACCTGGTCTTTTGCACCTTCCAACTCGGCTTCCCCAGTTCGTTCCTGGGGGCCCAGTTCTGCACCGGGAACAACCCCGGCTTTGTCGTCCTGTCCGCCGC
>CAZYJB010000955.1:0-2315 GCA_964647675.1 uncultured Verrucomicrobiota bacterium
GAAGGTGCTGTTCGAGCCCTTCGGCGTAGGCGCACTCGGGCAGCCAGATGCCCTGCGGATCACGCCCGAAGCAGCGGCGATAATCGTCACGCGCGGTGAGGATCTGGCCGCGCACGGACGACGGGTGCGAGTGCAGGAGCGGCAGGAGGCCGTGGGTGGCGGCGGTGGTGATGATCTCCAGGAGCCCCTGCTCCTGCAGTTCCCGGAATGCGCCCACCAGATCCCCCTGGCATCCCTCCCAGAGATCGCGCAGCGCGGCGAAGCGGCGGGCGTAGAAATGGGAAAGCTCCCGCGTTCCGGTCTCCCACTGCGTGCGAAAGGTTTCGCGGTCCGACAGTTGCAGCAGGGCGTCGAGATGTCTCCGGTAACGCGTGCGCAGCAGGTCGTCCTGCAGCATGGCGCACAGGGTCGGACTGAGGGTGATCGTCAGCCGCGCGCGAATGCCGTCGCGCCGCCAGCCGCGGAAAACCTCCAGCAGCGGCAGGTAGGTTTCCGTGATGGCCTCAAACAGCCACGATTCCTCCAGAAACCGCTCGTGCTCCGGATGGCGCACGTACGGAAGGTGGGCGTGCAGGATGAGGGCAACGTAACCTCGCATGCGCCGCAGATTGCCGGGCGCAGATGCCCGAGGCGAGTCCCGGTTCCCATTCTAGCCACCCACGCCGCGAACGAACGAAGCGCGGGTCGAACCACGAAGGCCGGATGGCTGCGTCACCGCGTGTTCTCAGGCGACGGCGGCCGCAGCGACGGATCCTGCGGGTGCCTGCCGACCTGGCCGCTGTAGTGGCTCTCGCGTTGGAACCGCAATTCGGCCTGGCGCGTTTCAACGCCGTCCGCCGAGGTCGCCGCGATGGGCAGCGGGTACGATCCGTCCGGCAGCGCGAACCGGAAGCTGAAGCTTCCGTCGGACCGCAGGGTGATGGGACGCCCGCCGATGCGCACGGTGGCGTCGGGTTCCGTCGCGCCGTACACGATGACCTCGGCATTGACGTTGAACCAGAAGCCGCGCGGTGGTGCGGAAGCGCCGCCGAACGGGCTGCTGAGGCTCGACACTCCCGAGGCGGCGGCCGCGCCGGGGACTCCTTCGCCGCGGGCGCGTTCCATGGAGGAGAGCCCGTGCAGAAGCTGGCGGCGCAGCAGTTCGGTGATCTCCAGTGATCCGATCCACACGCGGCGAACCTCGTCGAGGTTGATGACGGCGGCGAGCGCCTGCTCCTGCGCAGGCGTCCATGGCGCCTCGGCCCGCGCGGGAGTGACGGGCGGCAGGCCCGGGTGGCCCGCGGCGCGCAGTTCGCGGATGGCCTCGAGCAGGGGCGCATGGTCGCGGGCCGCTTCGCGTACGAGGCGCACCAACTGAGTCATGGGCACATCGAAGGGCAGCGTTTCAAAGCGCGCCCAGGTCTCGGAAGAAAGCGAGTCGGCGGGCGTGATGGTGGGGGACGAGGCCGAGATCCGGTTCCAGACCCGGCCCGGTCCGCGGTAACCAAGTTCTCCCGCGTACCGGGCGCCGGCCTTGGGAACGTGCACGAACCAGTTGCTCGATTCGGGGTGCACATCCTGTTCGACGGCCAGTTCACCGTCGACCGAACCGAGGTAGATGCGGATGACGAGGTGACCGTCCACCGAACGGCGGTTGTACTCGCGGCGCTGGTCCTCGGTGAGGTCCCAGTGCGCGTAGAGCCAGTGCGGATCGCGCGCCACGAGGAGCAGGCGCCGCGTGCCGTACGCGGCGGGAAGTTCCGACGGCGCCTGAGTCGGAGCGGGCGTGCCCTTGGGACCGAGAACGTAGCGTCCGCCCGGACCGGTCGGTGCCGCCGCGGTGGAGGCATCGCCTTCGAGCAGGATTCCGGGAGGTGGCGCGGAAGGGGCGGAAGAGGACTTGGCCGCCGCGCGAGGCGCGGGCGGGGTGGGGGCCGGGGACTTCGTCGCGGCCGCCTTCCTGGCGGCGGGAGCCGGAGTGGGAGTGGGAGTGGGAGCCTTGGACACCGGCGGTGTCGAGGGCGGACTGGAGGCTGGGGTGGCCTTGGCGGGAGGAGGGGGCGATGCGGCCGGGACGGCCGACTTGGCGCCTGGGGAGGCGGCGGGTTTCCGGCTCGCGGCCTTGGCCGGCGCTGTTTCCGTCGACTTGCGTTTCGAGCCCGACCGTTTCGGTTTCTCCATGACGTGGCGTTCTGCGGTGGTGGTGCCAGTGACCGACACGGGTGATGGCCGGGTCGTTACCGGGGGCGGCGAACATCCGGCGTGAGGGGCCGGGTCGGGGGAGGGCAGTGGGGGAGATGCCCTCCCGGGAGTTTCCGCACCGCAGGCGTTAAGCC
>CAZYJB010000956.1:0-1344 GCA_964647675.1 uncultured Verrucomicrobiota bacterium
CCAATGGTCGGCCCGGCAACCCATGCAGCTCGATCTCGCGGTCTCCATCGACGGTCGCCAGCCCTGGAACGCCTATGGCGACCTCTACCTCGAGGTCCCCGAGGTCCACACACCCCGCGGCAACCTGAAACGTCTGCGAGTGTCGCTGCGCTCTCATCCGGTCACTCCCGAATCCCCGCTGCCGCGCACCACCGGCAACCTCGAACTCGGTGACATTCAAACCGCCGACGGCGGCGCCTCCGGAATCATCGGGCGCCTCGAGATGTCCGGTCCGCCCCATCCCTCGCTCCCCACCAACGCCACCTGGTCGGTGGCGGTCGACCATCTCTTCGTTCGAGGTCTCCGGGCGCGTGCCCTGACTCTTTCCGGCACCAACGCCCTCCTCGCATCGCCCGCCGGCATGCGGCGCGAAGACCTGGCGGCGACGCCGGTCGAGACGACCGCGCTCGCCACGGCGGCCCACCTGGAAGCCGCCGAACTCCAGGGCTCCCCCATCATCGCGACGCAGGCGGTCCTCAACCTCACCGTCCGGCACGGGCTCGCCGCGGAACCTCCCGCGCACGTGGCTGCCGCTCTCGCCGTTGAACGGCTCAGCGGTGCGCCGGGCCACATTGGACGCCTCGCCCTCCAGGTCGACGCCCGCCCGCTCCCGAATCCCCCGCCCGTGCCCGCCGAACCGGGCGTCTGGTCCTGGCTCTGGCCGCTCTCCGCGCGCCTCGACGCCTCGCTCCACGGTGTCGCATCGTCCGCGGTGCGCCTGGACGCCCTCCATGCCAGCGCGCGCTGGGCGCCCCCGCGGCTCGTCGTGGACCGCTTCGATGCCGCGCTTTACGGCGGCGAACTCCATGCCCAGGCGGACCTCGACATCGCCACGCGCCTCGCCAGCGCCAAGGCGGTCACGACCTTCGATCTCCACGCGGCGGATCCCTTCCTCGGCCCGAAGAGCCGCGAGAACTTCGCGCGCTACCAGTGGACTCACCCGCCGCGCTTCGAAGGCACGGCCGAGGCGGTGCTACCTTCCTGGACCGATCGGAAGCCCGACTGGAACGGCGCCGTGCGGCCCACCGTCCGGTTGCAGGGACGGTTCGACGTCGATGCCGGCAGCTTCAAGGGCGTGCCCTTCGACCACGCCGAATCCAGCCTTTCTTATGATGGTGAGGCCTGGCGCCTGCCCGATCTGCGCACGCGGCGCCCGGAGGGCAGCCAGGAAATCGCCGTCGAGTATTTCGAGGACACGCGGGAATATCGCATCGACGCCAGCGGCCACGTCCATCCCCCGGTGCTGAAGCCCATCCTCGGCCCGGCCACCGCCGAGATCCTCGACCTGTTCGAGTTTCGCGAGGC
>CAZYJB010000956.1:1354-2315 GCA_964647675.1 uncultured Verrucomicrobiota bacterium
GAGGCCATCGGGGCGAAGGTCTCCGTTTGGGGCCCGTGGACCGAGGGCACGCGTCAGTCGATCGCCGGGCAGCTCGACGCCACCAACTTCGTCTTTCGCGGGCAGCACTTCGACCGGATCGCCGCGCAGGTCGTCTACACCAACCGTACCCTGATCGGATCCCCGGTCCTGCTCACGCGCGACGCGGGTCAACTGGCCGTGGACGGCGTGGGGTACCGGTTCGAGGACGACTTCCTCACCCTGACCAATGCGGTCAACACCATCGAACCCGCGATCGTTGCCGCGGCCATCAGTCCCACCTTTCCGTCGCGCCTCGCTCCCTATCAGTTCCAGAGTCCGCCCCACGTCGTGGTCAACGGCACGCTGCACCCGAAAACCACGGCGACCGCCAACCTCGCCTTCGACATCGACGGCGGTCCCTTCAAGTTCTGGAAACTGTCCGTGCCGCGCGTCCGTTCGCGTCTCTTGTGGCAGGGAACGGATCTCGTGCTCACGAACATCCAGGCCGAGTTCTACCGCGGCACCCTGGAAGGCCACGCCGCCTTCGATCTCGCGGATCCCGAGGACGGCCGCTACCGGTTTCTGGCGCAGACGCGCGACGCCCATCTGGGCGATCTGCTGCGCGAAGTGACCCCGGGACGGGACAAGGTGGCGGAGGGGCGGTTCGACCTCGATCTCGACATCACCTCCGCGCGCACCTCCAATCTCAAGTCCTGGAACGGAAGCGGCCGCGCGTCGCTGCGCGACGGCCTGCTCTGGGACGCGCCGATCTTCGGCTTCATCAGCCCGGCACTCAACGCCATCGTGCCCGGCCTCGGCAACAACCGCGCCAAGAGCGCGGAAGCCCCGTTCACCCTCACCAACAGCGTGGTCCACACCCGCGACCTCAACATCGCCTTCCCCCCCCCCCCCCAGTTATAACCGGGCACCAAAGACATCGACCAGAACGTGGACGCCAAGG
>CAZYJB010000957.1:0-2311 GCA_964647675.1 uncultured Verrucomicrobiota bacterium
GGAGGGTCAATCGAAGCGCGGTTTGGGAGCGGCATGGCAGGAAGCGGGAAACGGTTGGCGAGGAAGAGAGAGGGCGGGCGCGCGTCGAAATTCCACGGGCCGCGAACTCTTGCTTGACCCACAGGTGCAGAACGACTTAGCCTAAGTCTGTCCCCGCCAATCTGATACCTAATTCGATTAGGAAATCGTGTTATGGGGAATAGTCGTACTAACGGATCGGGAGGCAGGTTCGTTGGTGAGGCTGGGGCGGCGGACATTTATTCATCCCACCCACGTAGTCTATGGCGAGCGGTCGTGTTAAGTGGTTCGACAACAAGAAGGGGTTTGGCTTCATCTCGAACGAGACCGGGGCTGACGTCTTCGTGCATTACTCGGCGATCCAAGGCGCTGGATTCAAGACCCTGAAGGAGGGGGAGTTCGTGCAGTTCGAACTGATCCAGAGTGACAAGGGGTTGAAGGCACAGAACGTTCATCGAACAACGTAGTAGTACCGTCGGGCCGGATTGGACGGCACAGGGAAGGTTCCAAAGCTTGGAGGCTGGGGCCCGGGTCAGGTAGGCTGACGGGTCCATGGACGGAGTAGTCCCGCTCACAGCCCCCGGTTTGTACGTGCACGTGCCGTTTTGCGCACGGAAGTGCGAGTACTGCGCCTTCTACTCGACGGCGGCGGACGGTGAGCTGATCGAGCGGTATGTGCGGGCTTTGGGGCAGGAGATTGCTGCGCGCCCGTGGGAGGCCGGGGCGCGGCCTGGGACCGTGTTTTTCGGGGGCGGCACCCCCTCGCTCCTGAGCCTGCGGCAATGGGGCCGGGTTTTTGACGCGACGGCGCGCGCCGGTTGGCGCGAGGTGGGAGAGTGGACGGTCGAGTGCAATCCCGCGACCGTCTCGGAGGACAAGGCACGGCTCCTTCTCGATCACGGCGTCAACCGCGTGTCCATGGGGGTCCAATCGCTCGACGAGCGATTGCTCGATCGGCTGGGACGTGTGCATTCGCGCGACATGGTTTTCCGGTCGTTTGATATCCTGCGCCGCGCTGGCTTCGAGAACATCAACGTCGACCTCATGTTCGGGATCCCGGGTCAGACACTGGAGATCTGGCACGCCACCTTGCGGGAGGCCATCGCGCTCGGCAGCGAGCATCTGTCGTCCTACGAGGTGATCTACGAAGAGGACACACCGCTCTTCGAGGCGATGAAGGCGGGTGAGTTCGACGTCGATGAAGCGTTGAACGAGGCCATGTTCGAGGCCCTGATCGACACGGCCGGGCAGGCGGGATTCCGGCAGTACGAGGTGGCCAACTTCGCGCGGGATCTTCCCGAGCCACCCGCTGCGGGCCATCCGCCGGATCATCCCCAAGTGCCGTCCCACGCCTGCCGGCACAACCTCAACTACTGGCGCGGCGGAGCCTATGCGGCTTTCGGGCCCAGTGCCTCGGGCTTCGAGTCCGGGCGCCGCTACCGGAACGTTTCGAGCACGACCGGCTACTGTGAGACGCTCGAAGCGGGTCGCCTGCCGCGGGAATGGTCGGAGGCGTTGTCGCCGCTGGCTCGCGCGGGGGAGTTGGCCGCCTTCGGGTTGCGCATGAACGCCGGTTGGCCGTGGACGGCGTTTCGCGAGGCGACCGGCTACGACCTTCGCGAGGTCTGGAGCGCCGAGATGGAAGACCTCGAGAACCGCGGCTGGGGCCTGATCGAAGCGGATCGCTTCCGATTGACGCCCGTGGGACTGCGTTTTGCGGATGCGGCGGGAAGCGAATTCCTGCGCGGCGAAGCAGCGGAGGTCCGGTGGGATCGGTTCGCCGGCCAGGCGGGCGCAGCGGTCGGAGGGAAGGTGTCATGAGTTCGTCCTCCGAGTCCGCCTCGCCTGCCGGGGTCGGTGCCGTGACCGCGAATGCCTAAGGTCGCCCCGAAACGGGGACGCGGGGCCGCGTGGTGCTCGGCATGAGCGGCGGCGTGGATTCCTCGGCGGCGGCGGCGCTGTTGCTGCAACAGGGATACGATGTGGTGGGCATCACCCTGAAGCTCTGGCCGCAGGACTGCGTGTCGCGCGCCGAGGACAAGTGCTGCGGGCCGCAGGCCGTGACCGACGCGCGGTCCGTCGCCCACCGCCTCGGGATCCCGTATTACCTCGTCGACGAGGCGGACGATTTCCAGCGCGAGGTGATCCAGTATTTTGCGGACGAGTATCGGGCCGGGCGCACGCCGAACCCGTGCGTGATGTGCAACGAGAAGCTGAAGTTCGGCACCCTGCTGCGGCGCGCGCGTCAGTTGGGCGGGCGCTGGGTGGCGACCGGTCACTACGCGCGCGTGAC
>CAZYJB010000958.1:0-2298 GCA_964647675.1 uncultured Verrucomicrobiota bacterium
CGTCGACACCAGCACGTCGCGCAGGCGCTCGATGTCTTCGCGCTCGTCGCGTTCGAGACGCACCTGCACCGGAAACCGCTCGCGGCCCTCGATAATCGTGGTCGCGTTCATGCCGCCCAGGCCCACCTCGACCGTTTCCAGCACGGTCTTCGCGCTGAGTCCGTAGCGCGCCATCGCGGCGCGGTCGACCTGGACCTCGAGGTAAGGCTTGGCCTGCACGCGCGACGGCGCGACACCCACCGCCCCGGGCACCTCGCGCACGATGCGCTCCAACTCGAACGCCTTGCGCTGCAGCGCGTCGAGATTGTCCCCCAGCAGCTTCACGCCCACCTGCGCGCGGATCCCGGTGCTGATCATGAGGATCCGGTTCTCGATCGGTTGCAGAAACCCCGGCACGTACCCGGGCACGTGCGACATCTTCTCGGTGAGCTCGGCGATCAGCTTCTGCTTGGTCATGCCCGCGCGCCACTCATGGCGCGGACGCAGCATGAGCGTGGTCTCGATCATCTCCACCGGCGCGGGATCGGTCGCCGTCTCAGCGCGCCCGAGCTTGCCTGCCACCGAGGCCACCTCGGGCACCGTGAGCATCACGCGATCCTGCCAGGCCATGATGCGTTTCACCTCGGTCAAGGACGTGCTCGGCAGCAGCACGGGCATGAACAACAAGGACCCCTCCTCAAGCGTGGGCATGAACTCGGAGCCCATCCCCGAGAAGAGCCGCGCGGTGCCTTTCCAACCGCCTTCGTCGAGTCGCTGCACCCAGCCGCGCGGAAGTCCCGTGACCATGGTCACTGCCAGGGCGAGCAACGCCGCGGCGGAGATCAACACCGTCGCGCGATGTCGCAGCGACCATTTCAACACGGGATCGTACACCGCGAGCAGCACGCGCATGATCCAGTTGTCCTCTTCGCGATGGAACGGACCCCGCACCAGCAGCGAACACAGGACCGGCACGGCGGTCACCGCCAGCAGCGTCGCGCCGAGGCAGGCGAAGGTCTTCGTGTAGGCGAGCGGATGAAACAGTTTGCCCTCCTGCCCGCTCAGCACGAACACCGGCACGAAGGCCAGAATGATGATGGCCATCGCAAAGAAGATCGGACGCCCCACGCCGCGGGCCGCGGTCAGCGTGACGTCGAAGGTCTCCGCGGCGGTCAGCCGCAGCTCCGCCTCGGTGAATGCGCGGCCCGCCGCCGTGAACCGCTCGCGCTTCGCATCCTCGGCGCGTTCGCAATGACGGATCACGTTCTCGGTCATCACGATGCCCGCGTCCACCAGCACGCCAATGGCGATCGCGATTCCCGCCAGCGACATGATGTTGGAGCTGATGTCCAACTGCTCCATCAGGATGAACGAGATGAGAATCGAGGCCGGCAGCGGGATGGTGACGATCAGGATGCTGCGGAAATGGAACAGGAACAGGATGTGCGCCAGCGTGACCAGGATGACCTCCTCCACCAGCGCATGCTTGAGCGTGGCGACGGTCCGTTCGATGAGATCGCTGCGGTCATAGAACGAGCGCAGGCTCACTCCCGGCGGCAGGCTGGGCCCGAGCTGGGCGACCTTCTCCTTCACGCGCCGAATGACCTCCATGGCGTTCTCACCCGTGCGCATGACCACGATGCCGCCCACAGCTTCATGTCCGTTCACGTCGAGCGCACCGCGCCGGAAATCACCGCCCACCTGGATCGTGGCCACGTCCCGCAGCAAAATGGGAACGCCGTTCCGCTCCATGACCACGATCTTCTCGAGATCCTCCACCGACTTCAGCCAGCCCACGCCGCGCAGCACGAACTCCTGGCCATTCTCCTCGACCGCCTTGCCGCCCACGCTGAGGTTGTTGGCCGCCACCGCCTCGAGCACTTCGCCCACGCCGATCCCCGCCGCGCGCAGGCGCGTGGAGGACACTTCGATCTGATACTGCTTCACGAAGCCACCCACACTGGCCACCTCTGCGACCCCCGGCACCGACTGGATTTGATAGCGCACAAACCAGTCCTGCAGTGCGCGCAACTGGCCGAGGTCGTAGCCGCCCGAAGGCGACTTCGCGGGATCGACTTCGAGAGCGTACTGGTAGATCCACCCCAACCCCGTGGCGTCGGGACCCAGCAGCGGAACGACCCCCTGCGGCATCAGCGTGCCGAGGAACCCCAGCCGCTCCAGCACGCGCGAACGTGCGAAGTAGTTGTCCACGCGATCCTCGAAGATGACCGTGATCAGCGAGAACCCGAACATCGAGAGCGCGCGCACCGTCTTCACACCGGCCAGGCCCTGCAGATTCACCGAAAGCGGGTAGGTCAC
>CAZYJB010000959.1:0-2295 GCA_964647675.1 uncultured Verrucomicrobiota bacterium
GTAGTCACGTTTGAAGGCCGCCGCGCGGACGACGGTGGTGCCGGCGATGCGGAGCGGCGCCGTGTAACGCATGCCCGTGGTTCCGGTCGGTGCCGAGCCGTCGAGCGTGTAGCGGATCTCGGCCTCCGGCGTCCCGGTGGTGATCGCGAGGTGGAAGGGCTGGGTGAAGAAACCGCGCCTGGTACTGAAGGTCGTGTCCGCCACGCGCCCCAGATTCCATCCGCCAAGGTTCGCGGCGCCCGGGGTGGGCTGATTCAGGTAGGCTGCGCGCCGGACTCCGTCGAAGGCAGCCCGCACCCGCGCATCGAGGAGAAGGTCCGGATCGGTGGCCGCCGCGTTCAGTACCTGGAAGGCGAGCGTGTTGGTGCCGTCCCGTCGGAGCGCGGGTTGGGAAAGGAGGTCGAGGAGGACGGTTTCGGTGGCGTTGGACTTGGCCCGATCGGTCAGGGCGGTGGCATTCCACGCCGGGGAGGCAGGGGCGTTGAAGGTCGCGATCGGCGTGTCGTTGAGATGCACGGTGAGGCCGTCGTCGTAGCGAAGGTCGAGCGTGAGCGCCGTGAGCGTTTCCGTCGCGCTCAGGAGGAACGTGGTGCGCGCGAATGCGGATGACTGGCGGCCGTTCATGGCGGTCGCGAGATCCGTGCGGATCCAGGGGCCGAAGGAAATGGCGTCGGTGCCGAAGACCTCCACTTCGCCGAGCGAGAGAACGTTGTCTTCGTCGGCATTGCCCTGGCCGCCCGAGCCGGACAGGTCGGGATCGGGCGTGCGCGAGACGCGGAGCGTACGCGCCAGGACAGGGCCGTCGGCGAGTTCGAGCAGGTTGAGTTCGATGGACTCCGGGCCGTCGAGGTTGTTCTCGGGATTGATGAGGGCCGAGGTCCAGACGATGCGTCCGTCGGCGGTCCGCAGCGTGACCGTGAGGTCGCGCAGGCGCGACTGGCAGCAACTGGTGCGGTTGCGCAGGACGACGCGCGAGATCTCCGTGTCGAAGCCGAGGTCGAGCGACCACCAGGATGCGTTGTCGTCGGTGGCGGTGTGCGTGAAGGAATCCGGATTCCCGTCGATCGCGGCGTCGGCGGCGGAGGCGAAGCCGGTGGTCGACTGCGAGGCCGTGCCGCGGCGCGCGAGGTTGGTCCTGGCGTCGGAAGGCGCGGGCGTCGCATCGAATCCGATCCCGAACCCGGACGTCTGCGCCCACGGACCAGTGGGCACGAAGTCGGACGCGAACCAGTTGGCCGCCAAGTCACCCGCGGAGCCCGGGACCAGCACCGACACCGGCCGGCCGGCGAGGCGATCCTCGCCCGCCGAAAGGTCCGGGACGCCATAGGAGACGTCAGTATCCTGCGCCGGGAAACTCGGTGCGAAGGCCGAGACGGGCGACGCGTTGCCGGGCCGGTAGAGCGCCAGGTATTCGCCTTCAGCGCCGAGGCGGAAGTTGGTGTGATAAGGAGTCGAGGTCGTGCGGTCCTTGCCCGAGGCGAACACCACGAGGTAACCGCGCGCGGGGATCGTGACGGCTGGAAATCGCCATTTCGCCGGCGCGTTCGGATCGTCGGTGAGGGACCAACCCTCGAGAGAGATCGGCGCGTCGTCGGGATTGGCGATCTCGATCCAGTCCGAGGCTTCGCTGTCCTCGTCCAGGAGTGAACCCGAGTTGGCGGCCATGACCTCGGAGAGGTAAGGCGCCACGTCCCCGAGGCCCCGCGGGTCTTGGTGACGCGCTGAGGCGACCGAGAGCGGTCGGCTCGGCAGGGACGCCGCGCCCCACCTTTCAAGGGAGGTGATGGAGGGGTGAGGCTGAGCGGTGAGGGGCCCTGCGGAGAAGGCCAGCGCGAGAAGGACGGTCCAGGTGCGACGTCGCGCGCAGGAGAGGGAGCAGATCATGAGGAACGACGGGTCGTGGAAACCAGTGGGACGGCGTGGGCGGATTGCTTACCAGAGCGTGGCGCGATCGTCGGGGGCCTTGAACATGGGATCGCCCGCTTGGATGCCGAACGCCGCGTAGAATTCGGGGAGATTGACCAGGGGACCGAAGGCACGGAACTGCGGCGGCGCGTGTGAATCCACCACGAGGCGGCGGCGCAGTTCGGCCTCGCGCGTGTTCACGCGCCAGGCCTGGGCAAAGGCGAGGAAGAATCGCTGCTCGGGCGTGAAGCCGTCCACGGCGCGCCGGCGTTCCGGATGCTTCGCGAGCAGACGTTGCAGGGCTTCATAGGCGATGCTCACGCCCGCGACGTCGGCGATGTTCTCGCCGAGGGTGAGGCGTCCGTTGACGCGCAGCCCGGGAAGGGGTTC
>CAZYJB010000960.1:0-2295 GCA_964647675.1 uncultured Verrucomicrobiota bacterium
CGATCATCCCGGCAGCCCGGCGGCGCATGGCGCGCGCCTGATCCGCTTTGGCACTGCCGATGAATTCCTGCACCTGACCTGCGAGCAGGATGCCGCGCGCGAGCACTTCGGCCTCACGCCCGAGGCGCTGGCCGCGCGGCTGCGCGATGCCTTGCACACGTGACAGCGACGCTCGTCCGCGCGCCTTCCCGCCATGCGTCTCGGCCTCGACTTCGACAATACCATCGTCTGCTACGACGCGATCTTCCATCGAGTCGCGCTCGAGGATGGCCTGATCCCGGCCGATCTGCCGGCCACCAAGTCGGATGTCCGCAATCATCTCCGTGCCATGGGGCGCGAGGAGGCCTGGACCGAGATGCAGGGACGAGTCTACGGACCGCGCCTGCGCGAGGCGGCACCCTATCCCGGCGTGCTGGAGTTCGTCCGACGCGTGCGTGCCGCCGGCATTCCGGTGGCGGTCATCAGTCACAAAACGCGCCATCCCTTCCTGGGCGAGAAGCACGACCTGCACGCGGCGGCCTGGGGCTGGCTCGAGCAGGAGGGCTTCTTCGATCCGGCCCGCATCGGCATGGCGCGCGAGAACGTGTTCCTCGAGTTGACCAAGCGGGCCAAGCTCGAGCGCATCGGCGCGTGGGGCTGCTCGCATTTCATCGACGACCTGCCCGAGTTCCTGGGCGAAGCCGCGTTCCCTGCCGGGGTGGACCGCTGGCTGTTCGATCCGAACGACCTCTACCGCGAGGAGACGCGGTTCCATCGGCTCGGTCATTGGGACGACGCAGCCGCGAAGCTGGGCCTTCCGTCCGCCGTGACGACCGCGGACACGGACACCGACGAGGCGGTCATGCGCGTGTTTCTCGAGCGGTGCGGCATCCGTGGCGGGGCGTCCCTCGAGCCCCTGCCTGGTGGTGCGAACAACCGCGTTTTCCTGGTGCGGGACGTACCGCGCTCCTGCGTCCTGAAGCGCTACTATCATCATGCGTCCGACACGCGCGATCGCTTCGGCGCCGAGCACGCGTTCTATACCTGGGCCTGGGAACGTGGCCTCCGCAGCGTGCCGGAACCGCTGGGCTGGGATCCCGTTGCCCGGCTCGGCCTCTTCGAGCATGTCCCGGGAGACAAGCTGGAGCCGCGCGACGTGGACGAGGCGCGCGTGCGCGAGGCGGCGGACCTGGTGATCGCGCTGAACACCGCGCGACGCGAAGCGGGTCCCGGCCGGATGCCGCCGGCGTCGGAAGCGTGCTTCAGCGTGGCGGCGCACCTGGCGTGCGTGGATCGGCGCGTGGCTCGCTTGCAGGGAATCCGGCCGCAGGACGATCTGGACGTTGAGGCAACGCACTTTGTGCGCGACGAACTCGAACCGGCCTGGCGGCAGGCGCGGGGGGCAATCGTCGGGGCCGCAGGCGCCGACGGGGCGCTGGACGTCGAACTGCCCTCGGAGGCGCGCGTGATCTCGCCGTCGGATTTCGGGTTTCACAATGCCTTGCGCGCGGCGGATGGCCGCCTGCGGTTCCTCGATTTCGAGTACGCCGGCTGGGACGATGCGGCGAAGTTGGTCTGCGATTTCTTCTGCCAACCGCAGGTGCCGGTCGACTGGCGCCATTGGCCGCTCTTCGCGGGCCTGTTGGAACGCGGGGTGTCGGGGTTGGACGGACTCGAGGCGCGTGCGCGCCGGTTGTTCCCCGCGTACCAGATCAAGTGGTGCTGCATCATTTTGAACGAATTCCTGCGCGGCGACCGCGAGCGCCGCGAGTTTGCGCACGGCGCCGGGGTGGTCGACGCACGCAAGCGTGCGCAGCTCGACAAGGCGATCGTGCGCCTGCGCGCCGCGCGCGAAGCCTGGGGGCGAATCCCGTAGGGGAAACGCTTCGTTTTGAAGGGCCTTCGTGGGGGCTCGCCGGCTCCGGCAGGCGAGTCGGGACGAAGTCCCGGGAAGGTGGATCGTCGGTTGAAGGCGCTCGCCCGGTGGGTCACCAGTTTCGGTTCGCGACCCCCTGGCTCATCCGATCAGGTGGCAATCGGACGGCTACCGGACAACCGCAACGCGGTTGTGAACCGAAGCCCAGGGTTGCGCGTGCCGCGCAACCCTGGGTGATACGTCCATCACCGCCGTCGCAACCCTGGAAGGGTTGCGATCCCTCGCGTTCCATGGGATGCGTGGTTCCGGCCATTCCTTCAACCGCGTTGCGGTTGAATGGACAAGGGGATTGGCATTGTTCCCCGGGGTAGGCCTGCGGCCAACCCCGGGCTGTGGACGGGATCCCTTCGGGATTCAATCTCCGGTCCGAACACCTACAC
>CAZYJB010000961.1:0-2290 GCA_964647675.1 uncultured Verrucomicrobiota bacterium
CGTGAGGTGCTTCACCGATCCGCGGGAGGCGGCCGCGGGTGCGGACCTGCTCTACACCGACGTCTGGGTGTCCATGGGGCGCGAGGCGGAGGCCCAGGAGCGGTTGCGTGAGTTGGGCGGATTCCAGATCAACGGGGGCGTGGTGCGGGCCGCGCGCGCGAACGCGCTGGTCATGCATTGCCTGCCCGCGTACCGCGGCAAGGAGATCGACGAGGCCACCTTCGAAGCGCATGCCGACACCATCTTCAGCCAGGCCGAGAACCGGCTGCATGTGCAGAAGGGCATCCTCGACTGGCTGGTCGAGCGCTGAAGGCCCGTCCACGGGATAATCGGTTTGCGACCCGGCCCGCGCTTTGCCACAAAGGCCGCGCATGCAATCCCGTTTCTCCCGTGGCGCAAGCCGGTTGCCGGTTTGGGTAGCGCTGGTTCTGGCGGCCGGTGCCCTGATCCCCGGCCTTGGTGCTGCCCGAGCCGGCACGCTGTTCCCTGATGCCAACCTGGAGGACGCGGTGCGCGCACAGGTGTTCAGCAAGCGCGATTCGCGCGAGCCGCTGGTCGAGTCTGACGTGGTGAATGTCTCCACGGTCGACGCGCGCAACCGCGGCATCCGGAATCTGGCTGGACTCGAGAAGTGCCGGAACCTCGCGATGATCGAGTTGGGCGGGAATCAAATCGTCGACCTGGCACCCCTCTCGGGGCTCGCTCGCCTGCAGTTCCTCGACATCCAGAGCAACCGCGTCGAATCGCTCGCGCCGCTGCGCACCGTGCCCGCGCTCCAGTACCTTCATGCGGCGCACAATCGCATTCCGGACCTTGCTCCGCTCGCCGGCCTGACCAACCTCGCCGCACTCTATCTTGGCGGGAACCGGGTCGAGGATATTTCCCCGATCCTCGACCTGCCGCGCTTGTCGTCGCTCTACCTCGAGCAGAACCGCATTCGGCGCCTCGATGGCGTTTCGAAATGGCGTGGCCTCTCCAGCCTCTCCCTCGCGGGTAATCGGATCTCCGATCTGTCCGGCTTGCGCGGCCTCGACCGCCTGCAATACCTCTTCCTCGAACGCAACAAGATCCTGGACCTGCAGCCGCTCATCGAGTGGGCCGCGGCGGATACGGAACAACGCTTCGCGCCTTTCCTCAACGTGTACCTCGCCGGGAATCCCCTCAGCTCCCAAGCGCGGCGCCGGCAACTGGACGCGCTCAGAAAGACCGGGGTCCGCGTCCATCCCTGAGCGGCTTCCCAGACCGGCCGGTCCGCGCGCCGTGGATCCCCAGGTGAAGGCTAAGCCCACACCGCATCAGTTGGGTATCCGCGTCGCGCTGGCGGGCGTGCTGGTGAACCTCCTGCTCGCGGTGGTCAAGATCGCCAGCGGTGTCGTGGGCCATTCCCATGCTCTCGTCGCGGATGGTGTCGAGTCGGCAGCCGACATCCTGAGTTCGATCGTGGTCATGGGCGGTCTGCACTTTTCGGCGCAGCCGGCGGATTCGAACCATCCCTACGGGCACGGCAAGGCGGAGCCCATGGCGGGCGTCGTGGTGTCGAGCCTCCTCCTCCTCGCCGCGGCCTGGATCGCGTGGACCAGCCTCATTGAGATCCGCGTCCCGCACGACTCACCGGCTCCGTTCACCCTCGGCGTGCTCGCCGCGGTCGTCGTGGTGAAGGAATACCTGTCGCGCCGCGTCATCGACGTGGGGCAGTCCGTGAACAGCACGGCGGTCCTCACCGACGGCTGGCATCACCGGTTCGACGCGCTGACTTCCGGCGCAGCTTTCGTGGGCATTTCAATCGCGCTCCTGGGCGGACCCGGGTACGAGACGGCCGACGACTGGGCCGCGCTCGTCGCCTGTGGAGTCATCGCATTCAACGGCGTCCAGTTGTTCCGCAAGTCCGCCGATGACCTGATGGACGCGTCCGCCTCGCCAGAAATGGTCGCTGAAGTGCGCGAGTTGGCGGCGTCGGTCCCCGGCGTGCAGGCCATCGAAAAATGCCGGGTGCGCAAGACTGGTCTCGAACTGAGCATGGACATCCACGTGATGGTGGACGGTGCGCTGTCGGTGCGGCGCGGGCACGAGATCGCGCATGCGGTGAAGGACCGTCTGACGGGCTCCGGACGGCGCATCGTCGACGTGACGGTGCACATCGAGCCGGCGCCGGCCACGGACGTGGTGTAGACGCGGGCGTGACGAACGTCGCCGCGAGCGTCAGCTCGCGCTGAATGGCGTTTGCGAATGGAGTCGCCGGAGGCGGACGAGCGCCGCCTGGACGGCGGCGGCTACGACGCACGTAGCCGCG
>CAZYJB010000962.1:0-2283 GCA_964647675.1 uncultured Verrucomicrobiota bacterium
GGAGGGGGGCTGTGGCTGGTGGGAGACCAGGGCTTTGCCGATTGGCGACGAAGCGAGGTTCCCTGGCGGCCGGTGCCGGGGCTGTCCGAGGTGAAATGCCTCTATCCGGACCGCCGCGGATTCCTTTGGCTGGGCGGCGTGGGCGGGGTGGTGGTCTGGGATCCTGCAACCGAGCGCGTGGTGGCGAAGCATCTCGACCGGATGTCGATCGACGATGAGATCAGGACCAATTTGGTGGTGCGGGATCTCCAGTTGGGCCGGGACGGTTTGATGTGGATGGGATCAAGTGCCGGCACATGGCGTGTGGCAGAAGGTGGAAGTGTGCCACGGTCCTTTGAAGGATCGGTGGGAACGGATCCGGGCGGGCCTCGGAACAGCAGGTTCACGCTCGACGGCGGCGGCCGGCTCTGGCTTGGCGCGGAATCGACGGAGGGACAGGTGGAGGTGCTCGAGTGGGACGGCGACGTGCATTGGAGGACCCCGGTGCTCCGCTCGGACCAGGTGAGTGATCTGGAAGCGGACGGAGAAGGCTCGATCTGGGTGGGATCGCGCCACGGTCTGACTCGGATTGTTCCCCGCGCCTTTCGGACGCTTGCCCTCGGGAACTGGATCAAGTCTTTAGGTCCGTTCTTCGGGGTGGCGGAGGGCTCGGACGGCGCGATGATCTTCGCGGGTGACGCGATGGTGGGTCGCTGGTCCGGCGAGCGGGTCGAGATTCTCGAGGTCTCGGGGTACGGACCACTGCAACGTTCGCTGGTGGCGCCTGGCACTGGCTCGGTGTTTCGTGCCGTGGGCCGGACCGGATGGAGCCTGGACCTCGACTTTGCGCGTCGCCCCGTGGCGGCGCCGATCGGTGATCTCCAGACCAATGGAATCCCCGGGGGCCTCTACGCGGTGGCCTCGGGTCCGGATCGAGTCGTTTATCTGGGAACCGGTCAGGGCATCCTGAGGGAGGACCACGAACAGCCCGGTGGCTGGCGTTCGCTGGAGCAGGTCGGGCGGGTATCCGTCCGTTGTCTGGCCTTCGATCGTGAAGGCCGCTTGTGGTTGGCTGCGACCGGACGCGGGGTGGGAAGGGTGTCGGCAACGCAGGTCGACTGGGTGCCGGACTCGGGGCGGAGTGGCGATGTGGAGTGTCTGGCGCCGGGAACCAACGGCGTGATGTGGGTGGGGGCTGCGCGCGGGCTGGCCCGGATCCGGGACATGGTTTTTCAGCCGGTGACGGTGGAGGGCCGTCGCACGGACAACGGCTGGGGGGGATTGCTGGAGGATCGGCGCGGCGATCTCTGGGTGAACGCCGCGGAAGGTCTCGTCCGCGTGCAGCGCGAGCACCTCGCCGCGCTTGACCGCGATGCGCGTCGCCCAGTGCCAGCCTCGCTTCACGGGCCGTCCGAGGGAGTGCGACCCCATGACGGCTCGTCCTCCGCCCAGTCCGCCATGGAGGACCGGGACGGACGCCTTTGGTTCGTGCGCAGCGCGGGACTCGTGCGCGTCGAGCCGTGGCTGGTGCCGAGGCAGCGCGGGCTCCCGACACCGGAGTTGATTCGAATCGCCTCCGACAATGGCGAGTGGCGGATGGAAGGACGCGAGATCACCACAAGGGCGGTTCGAAGCACCCATCGGCTCGTGCTGCGATTCTCCGCGCGGTGCGAGTCCATCCTCGAGCCATTGCGGCTTCAGCACCGACTCGAAGGATTCGATCCGGACTGGCGCGACACCGGACCCGCGAGGGAGGCGACCTATGCGGGCTTGAGCCCGGGGCATTATGTATTTCGGGTGCGTGCCCGGACTCGATTCACAGACTGGGGCGGGGATGGTGGTGGATGGCGGGTCCGGGTGGTGCATCCCTTCTGGAAGACCTGGACCTTTGCCGGCCTGTGCGCCGCCGGAGTGGCGGGGATGGTTGCGCTGCTGGTCGCGCGGTGGCGCGAACGGGAGCGTCTCGAGTCGGCGAGGCAGAGGACGGCGGCCCTCGCCGAGGAACGCTCACGCATCGCGCGCGCGATGCATGATCACCTGGGTCCACGCATCGCGAGTCTGACACTCGATCGTGATTCCGGCGACGTGTCGCATTCGAGGGCGCGCGAGGCACTGCGAGAGCTCAACGATGTGATCTGGGAGGTGGATCCCGATTACGACTCCCTCGATGGGATGGCGGACTTCGTCGCCAACTTCGCCAGCCGCTACCTCGGGTCGGTCGGCCTGGAGCTTCGGCTCGAGATCGATCCCGAACTACCGAAGGTTCCGATCCCGTCCGGCCTGCGTCGCGAAATGGCGGCTCTC
>CAZYJB010000963.1:0-2282 GCA_964647675.1 uncultured Verrucomicrobiota bacterium
GTAGAGGCGGTTGCCTTGAGCAACCCGTGCGCGTTCGGTGGTCCACGCCGCAAATCCGGGCCGTTCGAGGCCGGCGTGGGTGAGTCGGTCGGCGGTGGGCTGGGGCATGCCGATCATGAACAGGTCGAACGCGCCGCTGGCATCGAAGTCGGCCAGGGCATGAGCCATGCCGAAGGCGCGAGGCTCGTCGATCCACGCGGCGGTGCGGTTCTGGAACCTGCCGTGGCCGTCGTTGGCGTGAACGTCGAGCCCTGCGAAATCGCTGACCACCACCAGGTCGAGGTCGGCATCGTGGTCGAGGTCCACGAACGACGCGCTGTAAGTGCGCCGGTGCCGCAGCGGCGCCAGGCCTGCGGTGGCGGTGGCATCGTCCAGGGTGCCGTCGCCACGGTTGAGCAGCAGGTAGGAGGGGGGACCGTCGTTGGCGTCGTAGAAGGGCCGCGGCATCTGCCCCCCTTCATAGGGCGGCCGGTACTGGGCGAGAAACACATCGAGATCGCCGTCACGGTCGACATCGCCGCAGGTCAGGGCCTGGGCGTAGCGGAGCTTTTCGGGGGCGAGCCAGACCGCGCGCGCCGGTTCGTCGAACGCTCCGGTGGCGCCGCCGGGCAGCAGGACGAGGCCCGAGCGCACGGCCAAGAGCAGATCGTCGCGCGCGTCACCCGTGAAGTCGGCGAGGACGGCGGTAAAGAGGAGTCCCGGATGAAAGGCGCTCAGGCGGCGGTTCTGCCATGAGCCGTCGGGCTGCCGTTTGAGCACCAGGTTGCGGGCCACGAGCAGAATCTCGAGCGCGCCGTCGTGGTCCAGGTCGTAAAGGATGAGCGGGTCGATCCAGGAAGTCTTCGCGAAGGGCTCGACGGCTATCGTCGCGATCGGATGGAAGGCGGGCGGACCGGCGCGGTGCACGGTTTCCCAGTCGATCAGCTCGCCCCGCGCCCCCGCGAGGCCCGGGGCATCTGGCCAGTGGAGAGTGAGTGCACCACGGAGTTGGGCGCGTTCCTCGGGCGCGGAGCGCGTCAGGTGGAGGGAGATCTCAAAAGTGCTCCGCGCGGGAACCGGAGCGGCGGCGGGCTGGAAGGCGAGATGCCGGAACTCGCTTTGCACCAGCCGCCACCCGGCGGCGCGCAGTCCGGACAGCAGGGCGCGCCAGTCGTCACGCCGTTGCGATGGCCCGGTCCCCGCGCGCCACCGCGTGATATCGGGAGGATGGATGGCGGGCGATTCGGGCTCGGACCACGAGAGGGAGTCGATGGGCAACGATTCGAGGATACCGAGGGCGTCCGGGGAAGCGTTCAGGGCGTTCCACAGCGTTTCGATGGCGCCGGCGAATTCACGCGCCTGGCGATCGCGGGCGAAGGCGCCCTGGTCCACTTCCGATTCGCGGGCTTCGAGGGCGACGAAACGCTCCACGGTGGTGGTGGGCAGCGCCGCCGACGAAGGGCTGACCGCGCGGGGTTCGGGAGCGGGCCGCATCCCGTGCCGCCATCCCCAGACGGCGGCGAGCATCAGGACGAGGCCGGTCAGGATCACGATGCGGATCCGCGATCCCGAAGCGGTCGGGCGATGCGGATCCCGCGGGTTCATGGCGGGGTGCTGGGCGCGCGCCGCGGCGGGCGCGGTTGGGCGAAGGCTCCGGGGAGCGCGCGTTCGGCGAGCCGGCGCATGCGTTTGACGGCGGAGGCCATGCTGGGCGCTCGGAAGAGCGCCGTGCCGCTGACAAACGTGTCTGCGCCGGCGGCGGCGCATTCGCCCACCGTCTGGTCCGTGATTCCGCCGTCGACTTCGAGCCGGTAGGAGAGTCCCAACTCGGTGCGCCACCGGTGCGCCTGCTGGATCTTGGGCACGGTTTCGTGGATGAAGGACTGCCCGCCGAAGCCGGGATTGACCGTCATCACCAGCAGCAGATCGATCTTCTTGAGGAAAGGTTCGACCGCGCGCATCTGGGTTGGCGGATTGATGGCGACGCCGACCGGGAGGCCCAGGGAGCGGATCTTCCAGAGCAGGGGATCGACGCGCGCGCCGAGTTCGACGTGGAGCGTGATGCGGTTGGCGCCCGCGCGGGCGAAGGGTTCGAGCAGGATCTCGGGGCGCGAACACATGAGATGCACGTCGAAGGAGAGGCGCGTCAAGGGCCTCAGGGCGGCGACCACCGCGGGTCCGAACGAGACATTCGGCACGAAATGCCCGTCCATGATGTCGAGGTGCAGCCAGTCGGCACCGGACCGCGTGGCGCGGGCGACCTCGCGTTCGAGGCGAGCGAAGTTCGCGGCGAGGAGCGACGG
>CAZYJB010000964.1:0-2280 GCA_964647675.1 uncultured Verrucomicrobiota bacterium
GCAATCTCAAGGACGGCGCCAACGCTGTGATGACCGTGATCGACGATCCGTCGCTGCGCGCGCGCTTCGCTGTGCTGCCACCCCTGATCGACGAAGCCAAGGCGGAGGTCGCACGTCGCAGGGCCGCTGCCGAGCCGGGTTTCAAGGACTGGGCCGGACGCCTTACTCCCGCCGAGGTACAGGCCGGTCTGGGGCGTGATCTCGATCTGCTCATCCCGTTGCGGGAAGGCTCGGGCAGCCAGGTCGGCGGCACGGCGCGCGACGGCGCCCGCACCTTCCACATTGAAGGCGAGGCGCGCTGGGCGGACAACGGCAGTCGCGGCCAGGCGATGCATTTCGATCGCGGTGCCAATGTCCCCTTGGGCGACGCGGGGAACTTTGATCTCGGACAACCCTTCGCCTTCGGCGCCTGGGTTTTCGTGCCCAGCGGCCTCGACGGCACCGCATCCATTCTCGCGCGCATGGACGAAGCCGAGGGGCATCGTGGCTGGGACCTCTGGATCCAGGAAGGCCGGTTTGCCACCCATATCGTCAGCTCCTGGCCCGATGACGCGATCAAGGTCCGCACCCGCAAGCGCCTCGCGAAAAAGGGTGAATGGCAGCACGTCTTCGTGACGGTCGATGGTTCCGGCAAGGCCTCCGGCGTGCGCCTCTACGTCGATGGCGTGACGGCCGAGACGGATTCCGATGCGAAACCGCAGGTGCGCGAGTCGATCCGCACCTCCACGCCCCTGCGCCTTGGCAGGCGAAGTGCCGGCAGCGCCTTTGCCGGCGGCTCGATTCAAGACTTCCGCCTTTACCACCGAGTCCTGGCCGCCCCCGAAGTACGCGCCCTCGCCCGGGCGGACGATCTTCCGGGCCTGCTCTCGATGCCGCTGGCGGAGTGGAAAAAAGAGACGGCCGACGAATGGTTCGATTACTTCCTCCTGTCGCACGAATCGTTCCAGGCCGGCCGTGCGGCGCTCGTCCGCCTCGAGTCGGAGCGCGACCGAATCCGGTCGCAGCATCCGGTCGCGCACGTCCAGCGCGAGCGAACGAACAGCATGCCCACGGCCGCGGTGCTGTTTCGGGGTCAATACGACCAGCCGCGCACCAACGTCACCGCCCGGGTTCCGGCGGTGCTGCACGCGTTCCCGCCCGACGCCCCCACCAACCGCCTCGGCCTCGCGCGCTGGCTCATTGCGCCGGGCAACCCGCTCACCGCGCGCGTGACCGTGAACCGTTTCTGGCAGGAGATCTTTGGCACCGGACTCGTCCGCACGTCCGAGGATTTCGGGATCATGGGCGATCCACCCAGTCATCCCGCGCTGCTGGACTGGCTGGCGGTCGAGTTCGAGGAGAGTGGTTGGGACGTGAGACATCTGTTCGAACTGATGGTCACCTCGGCCACTTACCGGCAGTCGGCGGCCACCACGCCGGCCAAGCTGGAGAAGGATCCCACCAACCGCCTGCTCACCCGCGGCCCGCGCTTCCGCATGGATGCCGAGATGGTGCGCGACTATGCGCTCGCGGTTTCCGGCAAGCTCGATGCCGTGATCGGCGGTCCCAGCGTCAAACCGTACCAGCCCGACGGCGTGTGGGAGGCGGTGGCCATGCCGGAGAGCAACACGCGGCAGTACCAACGCGACTCCGGCACCGCGCTTTACCGCCGCAGCCTGTACACCTTCTGGAAACGCTCGGCACCGCCGGCGTTTCTCGATGTCTTCAACGCCCCCAGCCGCGAGACCTGCACCGTGCGACGGGAGCGGACCAACACGCCACTGCAGGCACTCGCCACGCTCAACGATGTCACCTTCATCGAAGCGGCACGTGTGCTCGCCGAGTCGGCTCTCGACCGTACGTCCGCCCTCGATGGTGCGCTGGACGATCTGGCGCGACGCATCCTGTGCCGATCCCTGCAACCCGAGGAATGGCGCGAAGTCGCGGCGACCTTCCAGGACGCGCTCGACTTCTATGCGGAGCAACCCGGCGAAGCCGCAAAGCTCACCGCCCTCGGCGAATCGCCCTCGCGGCGTCGCCGGTCCGACGCGCCGCGGCTGGCCGCGCTGACGCTCGTCGCCAACCAATTGCTCAACCTCGACGAGGTGCTCAGCAAGTGACCATGGCCGCCTACCCACTCCGCCGCCAATCCTCCCCGCCATGAACCGATCCCTTCACGACGCCGCAGCGTCCGCCGCCCTTTCACGCCGGCAATTCCTCACCCGGGGCGGCAGCGTGCTCGGTTACGCGGCCCTCGCTTCCCTGTTCGCCCAAAGCCTGCGCGCGTGGGCGAGCCCTTCG